>JAEOSP010000618.1 GCA_016840305.1 Candidatus Hodarchaeota archaeon | reverse complement strand
TATTAACTAATTATGACAGAACTAAATTTTGAAAAAGGCATTTAAACCAGATAATCTTATTTTTTTTTTAATGAAAATTGAAAAATTAGATCCAGAAGTTTTTAATAAGCTATCACATGAATTTCAGACTTATATCGATGAGAATGTAACTGGTAGCGTTCTTTGTGCTATTTATCATAAAGGCAAAATAGTATATTGTAATAAATTTGGATGGAAAGATAAAGAAAATCAGATTCCAATTGAATTTGATGATATATTCCGAATATATTCAATGACTAAACCAATTACTTGTTTGGCTGCCTTAATTCTTTATGAACAGGGGAAATTTGATTTAGAGGATCCGCTTGAAATGTATCTTCCTGAGTTTAATAATCTTAAAATATTGAAATCGTACGACTATGAAACTGGTGAAGCTGAATTAGAAGAAATTAAGAATCCGATAACCATTAAACAACTTTTTACTCACACTTCTGGACTTAGTTATGGAGACTATCCGGATGAAATACCAGTAGACAAGCTATATGGGGAGGAATTTGGCTTTACTGGTGAAAATAGGTTGAAAACAAAACTAGAGATGTTTCCAATAATGCCATCGTTAGACGAATTTAGTAAGCGATTAGCTACACTCCCCCTTACTTTCTATCCTGGAGAACATTGGGATTATGCTTTCAGTCATGAAATCTTGGGTTACCTAATTGAAGTGCTTTCAGGAAAAAAATTAGATTTCTTTTTTAAAGAGCATATTTTTGATAAACTCGGTATGAATGATACTGATTTTTACATTCCTGAAGAAAAATGGAGTCGATTAACCAAAGTATACACAAAAAATCAATACGATAAACTAATTGAAGTAGAAGGGGCTATTTATGATGGATTCAAACATAAAATCCAATACTTATCGGGCGGAGGAGGACTTGTATCCACTCTAGAAGATTATATGACGTTTTGTATAATGATGTTAAATGGAGGACAATATAAAGATAATCAAATTGTAACTCAGGAAACAATAAATTTGATGACATCTAATCAATTACCGAATAACAGTACTTATTTGGATATGCAGTATATTAAATTCAAAGATTCTGAAGTAATTGAAAGAATGGAGGGGTATGGATTCGGATTAGGGGTATTAGTGAAAATAGCAGAAAATATGTCAAGAAGTGGAATCGGACATTATTCCTGGGGTGGAGCCTTCAATACTCAATTTGATATAGATCCTACGAATCAAGTAATTTCAGTTTTCTTAACGCAATATTGTCCAGAAAACAGTGATTGGATATTTCCAATTGATTGGCTCAGAATAGATAACTTGGTTTACGAGGCACTAGAAAAAGCAGTTATTAAAATCAGAATAAAAAAATAAATAAATTAAATTATATCTAATTTTTTTCCAATTCCTTTTTTTTATTAGTTACTACATTAACCAAAATTTCTATTTTTTTTTTTCTTCATTCTGAAGAAATCATAATCACTTGACATAACATTAATAAGAAAGTAATAACAAAATCTATCAATTAAAATAATATATATTAAAACAAATTAAAGATAAGAGCTAATTTGATCATGTTTTATGGCGTTGCTTATTACCCGGAACATTGGCCGGAAGAAAATTGGGGTAAAGACGCAAAAAATATTCGCGAATGTGGTATGGATGGTGTCCGTATAGGAGAATTCGCTTGGTGCAGGATGGAGCCTGAAGAAGAAGTGTTTGATTTCGATTGGTTGGACAAAGCAATACAAATTTTAGGTGAAGCTGGATTAAAAATAATCCTTGGAACACCAACCGCAACACCACCTTCTTGGTTGATTCATAAACATCCAGAAATTCTTCCAGTTGATGCCAATGGTATTCAAATGAAGAACGGAGTGCGCAAATACTACTGTCATTCAAATAAAACTTACCGCCAATTTGCAAAAAGAATCGCTACCAAAATGGCCCAGCGATATGGGGATAACCCACATGTGGTAGGCTGGCAAATTGATAATGAACTTGGCGATCATGATACTACAAGGTGTTATTGCGAAAGCTGTCTCAATTCATTTATCAACTGGTGTAAGCAAAAATATAATTCTTTAGATGTGCTGAATTCTGAATGGGGTACTGTGTTTTGGAGCCAAGAATACTCCAGTTGGGAACAAATCAACCTACCCTACCCACGTCGAGAAATCGGATTAAATCCCGGTCATCTGCTTGACTATTATCGCTTCGCATCTGATCAAGTGATAGAATTTTGCGATAATCAAGTAACCGCCCTACGTAGAAATATCTCTGAGGAACAGTGGATCACTACCAATATCATAGCTACATATTGGGAGATTGACTTTCAAAAGTTAGCTAAAAATCTGGATTTTATAAGTTGGGATTGCTATACTGTGATTGACGCTACTTCTCCAATTCGTCACCCGAAATTTAGTCCTTCACCACCCGTTGTATTCCCTCCTAGACCAGAGATGATATCGTTCGTGCACGATATGATGCGAAGTTTTAGCAAAAAACCCTTCTGGGTAATGGAAACCGCTGGACAAGATCGATTGGTATCTTATCACACTCTAGCACACGGAGGTGGGGGCGTAAATTTCTTTCGGTGGAAAGCACCTCGTTTCGGCGCTGAACAAGGTAGAGGAGGCTATGAATATCATGGTACCTTTAGCAATCGTTTCAATGAGGGCAAACTAATCTCCAAGGAACTGCACACCGTTTCGGACTTACTATATAAAACAGAATTTTCAAGTCAGGTGGGCTTACTTTATTCTTTCGATATGGGTTGGGCTTACGATATAAGTCACATATACCCTCGTTCAATTTGGATCGATGGTATAGGATATTGGCGATTGATGGAAGAATATTACAAAGCCTTCTGGGAATTAAATTTCCCTATTCAGCCCGTCGGAATTAGCGATAATATCTACGATCTCCCCGTTTTGATAGTTCCTTGTCTTTACCTTACAACGCCAAAGATCAACAAAGTATTGTGTAATTACGTGGAACAAGGTGGGACATTAATCGTTGGTCCTGCATCCGGAACTAAAGATTGGAGTAATAAATATCTCGAAAAGGTTCCCCCTGATGGGGAACTAAAAAATTTGTTCGGATGTGAATTAATAGGAACGGGGAGAGTTGGTTTTTTTGGGAGCGAGATGAAAGTCATACTAACGAAAGATTCTCCGTTTGCAAAGGAACATGAGTTTTCAATTAAAACGAAGTCTACAAAAAACTTAGGGTTTTTTTCATCTACAAGACCAACTGAAATTCTTCGAACGACTACGGCTCAAATTTTCGGCCACTACTCTAATGGGCAATCAGCATGTTCTATCAATAAATATGGAAAAGGAACTGCGATATATTTAGGATTCTCCCCGAGTGAAGCCTTTTGGAGGTCGTTGATCTATTGGTTGAAGAATGAGAAGAAAGTAGATCAATTGATGGAAACACCAAAAGGCATAGAAATAACCATATGTAAGGGAGAGAAATCTGAATTCATTTTTTTCGTTAATCATAATTTTGTACAATCAACTGTTAATTTGGATAGAAAATACAAAGATATTGTGCAAAATCGTATTATAGAGGGTGAAGTACATATAGCCCCACAACACACTCTAATCCTTGAAAAAAACAAGTAATAAGAATCAAAAAGGAATAAAAAAATAAATTAAATAATACCTAATTTTTTTCCGACTTTCTCTATGGCACTTAAGGCCATGTTTAAATCATCTTTTGTTAAAAGTGCGTTCATCTGAACTCGAATCCTTGAAAGTTCTCTTGCAACCATAGGAAATACTATTGGTGTCCCATAAATTCCTTCGTCTTCAAAAAGAACTCGTGCTAATTCTTGTGCTTTTCCAGGATCTCCAATTATCAAAGGAATAATAGGAGTTGATGATCTTCCCGTATCATATCCCATACTTTGAACTTCCTTTTTAAAATAATTTGTGTTTTCCCACACTCGTTTAACATGTTCAGGCTCTGTTTCGACGACATCAATGGAAGCAATGTTAGCAGCGACAACTCCAGGTGGATGCGCCGTACTAAGTAAGTAAGTTCTACTTTTGTTAGCACAGAATTCAATTAAATCTTGTGAACCAGCTACAGTCCCTCCAAATACACCAAAACCCTTACTCATTGAACCTCCTTCTACGTGAACTTTACCTTGTAGATTGAAATGTGCTACGATACCCCTACCTTCTCCTAACACTCCTTCTCCATGACAATCGTCAACGAAAATCATAGCTCCGAAATCCTCAGCAACTTTTGCTATACCATCCAAGGGGGCCATATCTCCATCCATAGAGAATACCCCGTCAGTAATGATGCAAATTCTTCTGGGATTTTGTTTTTCAGCTTCTTTTAATTGCCTCTCTAAGTCTCCAACATCGTTATGTTTATAAATAATACGACCAGCACCTGATAGCCTTACTCCGTCAATTATTGAACCGTGGTTTAATTCGTCTGAAACTACAATATCCGGTTTTCCAACCAACATGGGAATTAGGCCTGAATTGACGGCAAATCCTGTTTGACATAAAATAGACGCTTCAACTTCCTTAAACTTAGCAAACCGTTTTTGGAACTCTTTCGTCAAATCAAAACTTCCAGCAATAACTGGAACTGCTCCTGCTCCAGCACCATATTTTTTTGTTGCGTCTACTGCTG
This sequence comes from Candidatus Hodarchaeota archaeon, assembly GCA_016840305.1. The sequence continues at coordinate 7,536 of JAEOSP010000618.1, read as the reverse complement.
CTTGAATAATCTTAGGATGAGTCGCTAGACCGAGATAATTGTTCGTATTGAGCATTAAGACTTTCTTACCATCAACAGTGGAATGAGGTTTAGAGCCTTCCTCTAAGTATCTAATAATCCATTCAAGATTGTTGTTTCTTAGTTCAGTCATATCTTCCTTAAGAAACGCTACTGGATCTCTTTTCATCATATCACCTTAATTTTTTTTTGAAATATGTGTGTAAATTAATAAATTATGTGTATATAGAAACCTATATTAGTTTTTCCTATAAGAAATAAAAGGGGTTCAAAGTGGGAGAAAAATGAATAAACCTTTTTTGTATGGGCGAATTATGAATGTCATTACATTTACTTAGAATTATGAACTTCAAAATTGATGAATATGGGTAGGAAAATACTTTTAATAGGATCTGCCGGGCAAATAGGATCTGAGCTCGTTCCCGCGTTAAGACAAAAGTATGGCGGAGAAAATGTAATAGCAACTGGAAGAAAAACTCCACTTCCTAAAAATATCAAAGAATCGGGACCCGTTATTTATTTAGATGCTTTAGATAAAAATTCTATCGCTAAAGTTATCTTTGAGTATGAAATTGATACAATATTTCACATGGCTTCAATCTTATCCGCAACGGGAGAAAAAATGCCTCAAACGGCGTGGGACATAAATCTAAACGGTTTAATTAATGTTCTAGAAGTAGCGAGAAGCTATGAAATTGATCGCGTTATCTGGCCTAGTTCAATCGCAGCTTTTGGCCCTACAACACCCAGAGAGAATACGCCTAATATAACGGTGCTACAACCAACAACTATGTACGGCATAACTAAGGTAGCGGGAGAACTTTTGGCTGAATATTATTATAATAAATATAATTTAGATATAAGATCGATGAGATTACCTGGAATAATTAGTAGCGAAACCTTACCAGGTGGTGGAACGACCGACTACGCTGTGGAGATATTCTACGAAGCCATTAAAAATAAGAAATACACTTGCTTCTTAAGAGAAGATACTGTATTGCCTATGCTATACATGCCCGATTGTAGCAAGTGTATGATAGATCTATTAGAAGCAGATAATTCGAAATTAAAACGTCGCGTTTATAATCTAACGGGGATGAGTTTTTCTGCCGGAGAGATAGCTGCAGAAATCAAAAAACATATTCCTGAATTCAAAATCGAATACGAACCAGATTTTAGACAGGCAATAGCTGATTCTTGGCCTAAAACGATTGACGATTCTTTTGCTCGTAAAGAGTGGGGTTGGAATCCTAGTTTTGATTTAAGCTTAATGACAAAAGATATGATAGAAAAATTAAGGAAGAGACTTTAAAAATAAATTATTTCTTTTTAACACTTGTTTTCTTAGAATTATCTCCGTTTTTTGATTTTATCACAGAAGAATAAGGTGATATGATAACTTTTCGTAAAATTAATGAATTCAGAGCTTCAAGAACTAGATCTTCATTTTTTTCCTCTATCAGATCTATAACAGCTCTTAAAGTAAACATTTTATTAATTTTGGTCATCGATGATATCACGTTAACGAGCCTTCTTTCGAGCTTTGTAATTTCACTAGATTCTAATACTGAGTCTAAATAGTTTCTATTTGGTGTAACTTCGAATGGTCTATTATAATGAAGGAATAAAAATTGATTTAAGAGATCACCTAGTTCCTTACTTATCGCATTCACATTTCCCGAAAAAGCTCTTAATTCCTCGCTAAATTGTGAATTTATCGAAACTGCGAGCAAATACAGTTGTTTTTTTAAAAGTTCTGAAGCTTCTTCCCTCAAAACAAGTAGTACCCGGACAGTTTCATAGTCACATACTAAAAGTTGGAAAAACTTGAAGTCTAAATCAATTATCGTTCTCAAGTATTCATATTCAGTAGCCAGTTTTATTGCGCCTTTAAATTCTTTTTCTACAAAAGTTTCACTAAAAGCAGTAATAGCTTGGATAAATCCTGATATGAGGAAACTATCCTGATCTTTGTCCATAGAAATCTCTTCGCTATATACGGGAAGTCCACTATCTCTCTGAATTAGAATAACTGCTCTGATATTCCAAGTATCCTTGAAAACTTGTATCTTACTCATTAATTCAGCTTCTCTTTCCCTTCTTCTTGGTAAAATCACGTAACTCCTTAAGCTTAGAACTCCGAGAATTCCAATAACTGCCACTAAACCGATAATAATTATCCAAATTAAGAAGTTAGGCCCTTCGATTGGGTTTATGTCTATGATAAATGCAAATTCTTTCGTTTTATATAGAATTCCTTCTTTTGAGATTATAATTTCAAAATTGTAGTTTCCCTCAAAACCTGAAGGTAAGCTTACCTCTGTCTCATATATCCCATTTCCCACATAACTAAAATATCCCGCACCAAAATTCCAAGAGTAAAATACTGTCGCATTATCAATATAATTTAAGGATCCTGCTTCAGTCAAATTTAACCTAATTAGAATTGATTCGCCGGGTGTTCCGCTAATAAGCCCTTCAAAGTCAAGAGTATCAACATTAATTTCCACCTGGTCTACAAAAACTTGAAATACAAAAGTTGATATTGTGTAATTGTGTTGCTGAAATCTAAAGTAAACATAGTTAGGGCCAATGGTAAAGAAAGATGTCGAAGCTAGTATCGTTTGGTTAAACCAATAATCAGCATTTTCAACCAACTCTACTTCGTAATCTCCATTAACAAAAGTTATATTACCCCCAGAAAGAAATACACCTTCAATATCTGCAAAAGCTCTACATGATATTTTAAATTCTTGATTAAAAGACACTTCCAATAAATAACCTTCATGAACTTCTTGATTATTAATTTGAGCGGTTAGGTTCACATTTTGTGTGTTTATGAAGAGTTGGAATGGAAAAATATTTGTAGTATAGTTCGCTTGTTCAAATCTTATGAAAAAATTGTTTATCCCTGAGATAAAATTAACTCCATCTAAAATCAGTGAGATTGAGTAATTTGTAGATAGTATTTCTGTAAAATTGTTCTGATACATATTACTTATTAATGTAACAGTCCCGCCAGAAAGAAATTCTTGATCCATTATTGCGTAAGCTCTTACCGAAATATTGATTTCTTGTTGAAAGTGGGATTCTATAAGACTGTTCGCAATTAATTCTTCTGAATTTAATGACACCGTTAAGTTTACATCTTGTGTGCTTAAAAAAAGTTGAAACGAGAAGATTTTCGATGTGTAATTAGCTTGCTCAAATCTTAAAAATAAATTGTTTATCCCTGAAGTAAAATTAACTCCATCTAAAATCACTGCGGTAAAGAAATATGTAGAGGGTATCTCTGTTAAATTCTTCTGGTAATTATTACTCTTTAATGTAATGGTCCCACCAGATAAGAATTCTTTATCAATAACTGCGTAAGCTCTTACCGAAACATTAATAGTTTGTTGAAAGTACGAATCAATAAGTGTATTCTCAGTTATCACACCTGAATTTATTGATACCGTCATATTAACATCCTGTTCATTGATTATTATAGTAACACTTTCGAAGGCATCTTCGAATCCTACCTTTTCTAATTTTATAAGCGCAGTATAATAATCAACAGGTAATCCAATAGTAATTAGCTGTATGTTAAATCCGTCTGATACAGGAGTAATCAAAGAAGAACCTTGCCATTCCACTGAGCAATTAGAATCCATTATAAGGTCGCTAGAGCCTTCTATGGTATAATTTACTTTTAAGTTTACTATTTCATTTGAGTTGATTGATACCAAAGAATTATTCACAGAGGCGACCGTTGAGAGCGGATGCACTAAAAGGGTTATGAATTCATTTGTGCTCCCATAATATGTTTTATTAGCGAATATTTCTATGTTAAACGACTCAAGAAATCCACTTGTAGGAATATCTTCTGTTGAGAAATCTAGTGTATAAGTTCCGTTATTATGATCTGTTATGTTATAGGGATTAAACCAATCGGTAGAAATATTTGCAGGAAAAACTTTAGTTCCGCCAATTGCGCCAGTAGTATTGATTTTACATGAAATTATGCTATTTGCAGTACCTTCTAATGCTGTGTGAGGAACTTCCAAAGCTAATGGTTCTGCCACAATTTTGAGATGAATTAGGTTGATTTTAGTCTGATTTTCATAGAAGACTTCACTAGCGTTAAAAGAAAAGTAATAATCTCCTAGTGATAATGAACTTGTGTCAACATCAACAAAATATTCACCGGAACCAAAGTAAGCCATTGTTCCAGATGTACCGAAAGTCGAATTATATGTAACATCTGCAAAATGTATTGATTCATTAATGTCATAGTCCGAATACTTGATCTTTAATAATAAAGGATCTCCTTTAATCTTTTCAAAATCAGTGTCTACTGCAGTTAAATTAGTATGATGCCAAATTGAAAACGCTAATTCTAAATATCCAATTTTTTCTCTCTCTAAATACGATTGGTTGTCAGTCCATACTACTTCTACTCTATATTTACCTATTGACATATTTTTGCCGATTGTGTAATTCCCAATTTTAATATTATGAAATGAGGGCGTTTCAGATTTTTGTAGGAAGATTGTATTATTTGGAAAATAGATTGTAGTATTAATTTTTGTGTTCGGAAGAGTAACAGAGTTATCTAAGGTAATAATCACTTGAAAAATACTCCCATATGTGAATTTAGAGGCGTTTACAAATTGAAATTGATTCCACAAAGCCATATTACCTTCCGCTATATAATTGTCACTGATCGCTTCAAGCTTATAAAGACCATAGGTTAATATAGAACTTGGTATCTTCAATCTATTAGAACCGAATTCTGTGCCAGTACAACTACCAATCTGTTCAGCTTCAAAACCATCTATTACATGGATAAATACCCAATCGCTCGGTTTTTCTATTTCAATCCAACTAGTATAACCGTCAGGTATGGATGTGATTGAGAAATCAACTTGCCAAGTAATATTAGCTCCAAGCGTGTATAAACTTCCAGGTGTGCCTAATATTGAGGTATTAAACATCTTTATTGCCGCTGAACTTATATAAAAGCTTTCTATCTTGAAATCTATAACGTCTGATAAGTTTTGGTATATTGTAAAAATAATAGAATCACTTACACTTCGATATCTCTCTACATCGATGAATGAATATCCTTCCCCATAGTCTGTGCTAATATAGGTATAATTTTGATTAAATTCATTATCATTAACTATAATAATATTCGAAATATTAGGTTTCGTCCAAGGTTCGTATTTAATATTGTCAAAGTAAAAATCTTGCCAAGAGGAATAGGTATCATCAGAATATCCATAAACGCCAAACCTTAAAGTTGCTGTATTGGGAAGAATATGTCCATATGTTGTAGGATCATATGTTATACCAAGGGGTATAAAATCACCAATATTCATAGTTTCAGCATATGCTGTATTATTTATTTCAATATTCTCTATTGTTAAGGAGATAAAAAGGCATCCATTAAATCTACCTGTACTAAAAGCCATTTTTACGTCTGCAGAAAATTTTGCTTCACCCGAATCAAATTCCTCAGGTATAGAAATATTTTGTTCAAAATATGCTATATCACCCTCTCCCATTTGGGATTGGGATTTAATCCAAGCAGCATTACTTTTAAAACCCGATCCTTGCCAATAATCCCCACTCTCGTAATAAGTCCATGCGCTCATATCTAATGTAGAGTCAAATGTTCCATTAGTTACCCAATCCTTTTTCTGTGCTACACCTTCATAATTTATGGTTGTGTTTTTAGATGTCCAACCAGGTGCTAAATTGAAACTCACATTTTGTGGAAACGATGTGCTTCCTGCTATTGATTTAGATATGTTTGCATACTGATTAACCATTAATGACTTTCCATTCACTGGTGATGAGGATGCTTTGAGTTGTTCAGTATCAGCCTTGAAAGAGCTTGATTCATCAAGATCATGAGTAAAATTTGTAATTGAAATCAAAACGAGGGATGATAAAATTATTAGAGAAATAATTGTGATTTTTTTCTTGATCATATCATTTTCACCATAATTATAATTTTCGTATTTTTTATAAGCTTAAAACCCGTTATAAATATACATCTTATATCTAAGATTTAAGTTATAAATTTGAGTTTTATAAATTTTAGATCCATATTATAAAAGTCAATAAATTTTTATTTTTTGATTGATACACTCCACAATACTGAATATAACGAGGTGAAATTTTAAATGAAAATTGTATTCCACAAAAAATATTTCAATTCAAGTTATGCAATGGACCCCGCAGCCGCTCCTGGGCGTCTTGAGGGCATTATAGAGTTGTTGTCAAACAAAAGCGAATTTGAAATCATCGAGCCAAGACCAGCTACCAAAGAAGATATTTTAAGAGCTCATTCAGATCGGCACTATAGCTATATCCATCGAGATCCATTATTATTCGAACTTGCTTCGCTCGCAGCTGGAGGGGCTATTTTAGCCGCTGAAGAAGCTTACGAAGGAAATCCTACTTTTGCTGTTATTCGACCTCCAGGCCATCATGCATCAGCGGATTCGTGTTGGGGTTTTTGCTACTTTAATAACATAAGCATAAGTCTGCTAAAACTGTTTTCTGAAGGTAAAATTAAATCAGCTTTTGTTTTAGACTTCGACTTGCACACTGGAGATGGGAATATCAATATCTTAAGTTTCAGAAACGATGATTTTAAAGTTGAAATTCTCAATCCTGATTCAAGCGGTAGAACAGCGTATTTAAAAGAAGTTCAGAACTATATGGAAGAGTTAGATAATATTGATATCTTTGTAGCTTCAGCTGGTTTTGATCAAGGAATAGAAGATTGGGGGCATTTATTATATCCTGAAGATTACTCTGAATTAGGAAAGTTAATGAAAACCTACTCTGAGAAGTTATGCCAAGGAAGAAGATATGCGCTTTTAGAGGGGGGATATAATCATGAAGTATTACCAAAAAATGTGAACTCATTCTGTCAAGGATTTAAATAAAGATTTCGGTAATTTGTATTATTCTATATACCCTTAAAATAATCTAGTACTTTTTTCATGCAGAGATATGAGCTTTGTACCTTGTAAAGATCGCAAGAACCCGTATGATCACCTAAAATTATGTGCCTTGCCCCTAATTTAATATATTTTTCTAACTTCTCAATGATGTCGTCGGGTGTACCATTTAAATAATAATCCTTACACATTTTCAATGATATTTTATCATATGCCTTCATTAATGTCTCTTTATCATATTTAGTTGGAATATAATCAATAAGACCATTAAAATCATCTCCCAGTGGATGTGAAATCCCATGACTCTGAAAAAATTCGTGAGAAGCAGTGAGTAGTTGATTTTTAGCTAGAAGTGTTTCGAGCAATTTATCGCATTCATCCCTGTTTTCATCTGTTATTACCGATAGCATAACTCCTGGAGTGATCTCCTCTATATTACGTCCTTCCCTTTTAGCATGAGTTTGAATCTTTTCCAAGCTCTCCTTGTAATTTTCCACCTTTATATTATACGGTAACCATCCGTCTCCTAATTTTCCGGTTAATTCTAACATTTTAGGAC
>JAEOSP010000617.1 GCA_016840305.1 Candidatus Hodarchaeota archaeon | reverse complement strand
TCAATTCATTAAGAGGATCCAAAAAATGTGGAGTGGTATAACCGACCCTGGGGGCTGGTTACCTCCCGGCTATCAATGCTTATGCTTTGTTTGGGTGAAAGCTAGTTATCTATTTTTAAACTAGTTGTAAACAAAGTATCAAATGCTGTTTTCTGCTAAAGTTCTCTAGGAAATAAATTCAGGAGGAAGAAAAATGGAAAACATAAAGGTGCAGAGAATGAGAAATAGGACACTGGTGATAATTACACTAGTTGCGGTTGGCATTGCTTCAGGATCAGTGTTCTTGTATGTAACAAACTTGAATGGAACAAAGGATCTTTTAGTATTGGACTATGTAAACGGCAGAATAATCTTGGATGCTGAAGATAGAGAACTGTTGAAGCAACAAGTGATAAATATCACTTTAGAAGATGACCAAGTAAAAGCGTTGACAGCTGGAAAGAATTTCACAACACAGGTAACTTTAACGAAATACGTACAAGAGATGGAGGAGACGATCGCCAATGGTTCAAGATGGATAAAAATTGAGTTTGATTATGTAGCGATAGTTACCTTGACATTTGAAGATGGTTCAGGATATAACATTCCAGTAAATTGGGAAGAATGGACAGTAGGTGAACCCCAATATTCCGAACAAGTATCCCCACCGTCAACTATTAGGAAAGGTCCACCAGAAACACGAGAACAAAGAGGAACTTGGTAGATGATGCAAAGAAATCACCACCTCAAAATGAGTTCTATGATGCTTTGTTTATCAACTCTTACCCTTTTTTATGAAGGTGAAGCAAATTGAAGACAGGAAAGTTACTTGCAATTTTTGGATTAATCGCTTCTTCTTTCGCGATCTTCATCAGAGTTATGACCCCCACAACCGTTCAGTTCATAATCGAGGGAAATATCATCCAATTAAATGAGATCCCACACATATACAATTTTTCAGATATAGTCGTGACTAGCGTTTCATGTTTCGTATTAGGTTCGAGTCTGATATATCTCATATTGGATGGTAAGAATGAACGTGTACAAAACGGAGGTCCATCCATTAAAGAAAATTGGGATAACCTTTTAGAGCAACTTTCAAACACTGACGAGGAAGAAATAATCAAATTAATCATCGCTGAGGGGGGCACTATCTTCCAAAGTCAGTTGGTTGAAAAAAGTGGTTACTCAAAGAGCAAGGTCAGCCTTCTCCTTGACAGGCTTGAGGCGAGGAAAATTTTAGAGAGGAGAAGACGGGGGATGAGCAATGTGATCGTTTTAAAATAATAAGAATTTTAATATAAAAAAAATGGGTGAGAAAAAGTCTAGCTTTTTTCTCTGAATGTGTTAGGTCTTTGGACGAATATAGATGCTGGGAACGAACCATTTCATATTCATTTTACTTCTGACGGTTACGTCGTTAGACCAGAAATAATTGTAGTCTAAAATACCTGCTTCTACATATATCCACTGATTAGATGGATAAGCAGCATCAGACAGCGTATAAGCCCAACCGTAATTGCCCGGCCCCATAACGTTTCTATTCCAATAAGCATTGTTATTATGTCGATAGTAGTAGAAGATAGTATTTCCATATCTTATGTTACCTAAAGTTGGAGAGAGTACCCGCACATAGGGGCGTGAATATTGTTGACATGTAGCATCTGACCACCCCCATTCATCATCCAGGTCACCCCAATAAGTATCATAAATTGCTTGCAACCTCAAATACAATTCGAAGATACCTGTTGCTGGCATTTTGTACCAGAATCGAACCCCTGTACGATACCATATATAAGACATGTCCCAATCGTCTGCACCATAAACTCTTGTATATGTGTAACTCCCAACTTGACCTGCTACTCTATTCAAATAGCGGGCATGGATGGGATTACTCGGTTCATCACTCCTATACCAATAGTATGACCAAGATCCTCCTGAATATGGTGGGTTGATTGCTGTCCAGGGATGGGGATTATCGATTGGTCCCTTGGAGAGTAAGAAGGTTGGTCTGGATGGTATGTCCCAAGCCTTGGTGATTGCTTTATCAAGGTTATTGGAATGTTGATCACGCAATTTCGTGGCTCTTGTGAGGTTGAATGCAAGATCACTGCGGAGTTTATCTCCATACGCGATAAGCTCTTTCTTTTTCTTTTTGATTTGCATCTCACCATTGTATGTGGGTTCTGCTTTGGCAATTGTATCTCGTAATGCAGTACGGTGCTTAAAACGAGTTTCTGTCCATTTTGACCATTTTGATGGGGTCACGACTGCACTAAGTTTCTTCATGTAATCTGTATGAAATGCTTCCATTGTCTTGGTCAGAGACTGAGCTTTTTCATATCCTTGATGTTGAAGTTTTAAAGAAGAAATTACAGCCTTGGTGATTGCCTGATTTGGTACATCATCATTTGGTTCATTCTCAAAACCTGCATTATAACCATGCGTCAATTCTTTAATTCCTCTTGCTCTTCATTTTTTTTAATTTGTTGTTAAATACACATAACTACATCATATGTACTTAATTTTTCAGTACAATTATTCTATAAAATAAGTACATATAGCACTTATAGAGAATTGATATATAGAATAATAGAGCATGTTATTATGAATAAACACTACATTTACTATGCGTACATACACAAAAATT
>JAEOSP010000060.1 GCA_016840305.1 Candidatus Hodarchaeota archaeon | reverse complement strand
GGCAACTCCACAAGAGAAGATAAGAAAATCAGCTGAGGAATATAAAAAACCCACGATTAAACAACTATCCTTTATAAAAGAACCCGCCCAGATGGAATTGGAATTTAAAAAGAACAGCAAGAATGGCAATTCATAATCATTGTTTTGAGATAAAGTTATTTGAGTTGTTTTAGAACCTAAATACTGCAAATTCCTTGGGAGGAGAAATATGAAAAAGCTCTTATTTGGCAAAGAGGGCATCGAAATTCTTGGAGAAGCATCGGAAATGACTGGAAAGTCAAATTTTGTGGGCAGGTGCCTTGGTCGCATCCATCAATATTTCGTTAAAAAAGATCAAAAGAGACAACTTCTAAATTTCTTATTTGCTACTTCTCATCCCATCGTAGGTGGTGGTGGAAATGACCACATTCAAAAAGATAAAGTTCAAGAGTTAAAGTTACTAGATGGAGAGTACTGCTACCCACACGATAAGAAGTCGCTCGAATCCATTGCAGCAGTATTATTGGGGAATGCGCCAATCATACCCGTCCCTGAAGTCTCTGACTACATCCCCAAACCTTTCAAAGGGTCAATAATAGTCGTAGGTAGTTCAGTATCATCCCCAATTACACGGGAGTTTTTAGGTACAGTCTTTAAACCTAGAACTTCATTGCATACGGAACGATATAAGGCTTATCTTAAATACAATTATTCAGCGCCGGACACCGAGGCAGAGGTGGAATATACAATAGATGGTCGAGACAGTTCTTTGAGAGAGATGAACTGGGGTATAATAATGCCAGGGGATACTCAATTTCCACATATAGGACAAGACGACCGTCTAGTTGACGATTTACTATTAATAACGCGGCTTCCTTCTCAAGTCAAGGGTGCGGGTGACATTATTATTATAGGTGGTACTCATGGTCCAGGATGCCAGGCGATCGACTTAATTTTCAAAAAGATGGATACTAATACTTTACAGAAGTGGGTCGACAAAATAAAAAATCGTGCCCACTACCAAGCTCTCTTTCGCGTAACCGATCTAGAAGACATAGATGGCCACACAGTAGCTAACGATATAAAACTAGTTGACGCATGCCCGGTTGATATCGAATGGGCTCGCGATGCTAATTGGACAAAGTAGAATGGTCTACCATTGCATCGGGAAATTGGGGGATAACCAAGAAAAGTTGGGGACAGGTTCGCATTTTTTTGAAAATTATCAAATGGCGCCGCAGATTGAATTGAAGACAAAATGAGGGCTGTCTCTATTTATCAATATTTTAGTATTTTGTATCCGGAATTATTCTAAATATAAACTATATCCCAAGGTTCCAATTTCATGAATGATAGAAGACCGTTAACTATTCATCTTCAAGGGGCTCAGGGTGGGAATATATTTGCTAAGATTTGCAAATATGTCCTAAAAAGAGAAGCCGGAAATAAAGGCTATAATTTTGTTCCATTTGATGATCAGTCTGGTGACCCTTATGGATTAGATAGTATTAGTTATCCTGGAATAAATGGGAATTTTGAAGGGCAGCAAGGCAATGTAGGATTTTCTTTCTATTTTCAGAATTCAGATTCTAAAAAAATCTGGAGTAAACTTAAAGAAGTGTGTAAAAATGCATATAAAAATTATAATACAAATCAAATTGATCTACTCATCTTTGTTACCCCAGAAAATTTCCAAAAGGAGCAACAGAAAAAATTTGATAGAACTGTAAAAGATTTGAATCTACCCTTTTTAGTTCAACATTATGGCCAAGATGATTTGGATATTCTATTTATCCAATATCCAGAAATGATAGGAGAATACTACCCTGATCTATTCCCTTCGTACAGATTAATCATTGATGAATTTAGAGAAATCTCAAAAAGGACAATAGAGTACATTAAGAGACTTCCAACGAACTATTTATATGATGAATTTTTAGCTCGTCCAGAGGAAGATAAGATCTTTAGATGGTTAGATTTAGAACCCAAGAATCATAAGCAGGCTATTCTAATAAGTATTTTTGGTGAAGGGAAAACCGTCTTACTAACGAGGATTGTTGAGAATCTTCTTGAAAATGATAGATTAATTCCCTTATTTTGCACATCAAGTAATATTCTGCATGCCTGCAGTAATTTAAAACATAAATTCCAAATTGGCACAGGAGGTTTACTTCTTCAGGACATGTTTCGAACTCTTCGGCTACACGGACTTGCACCTATAGTTATTATTGATCAGATAGAGAGCTTCATTAGCTCTAATAAGATAGAGGAGCAATTAGAAGAAGAAATATTTATACCTTTAATCAATGAAGAAGGAATTCTTCTTGTAGGTTCAAGAGAAAATGATTCAAATATTTTTTTAGAAAAACGTGGGCTTTCAGAAATGTATACTCTTGCTCCATTAAATAATCAACAACGCCAAGATTTGTTCAATAGATTTCTTTTTAAGAATGGTATATCTAAAATATAACTTACAACTAAATAATTTT
>JAEOSP010000616.1 GCA_016840305.1 Candidatus Hodarchaeota archaeon | reverse complement strand
CTTCCACTGTTTTTGCAGTAACATTCGGTAAGACATTAACGTTGCATTTTGATTTCAGATCAATGATTACTCCAAACGGTAAATTGCTTTGAGTTAAATCATTATTATTTGTTATGAAGAAATCTTTAACAAATCGAACACCACGAGTACGCAGAGATTTTTGTGTTGCAGGACCAACACCCGGAAGCACGGAAACACTATCTATGGAATTGTAAATTTGTAAACCATTTAAGATACCACGTTCTTTAGCAAATTCATCTAATGCTTTGGCACTAACAGATTCGACTAATTCATCTTTTGCTAATTCAGGTAATTCCAATATTGCTCTTAGAATTTGTTCCGCTTGGTCTGGTGCTTCTTCTGATAAGCCTAGAGAGATTAATTCTTGTAATTGATTATCACCAATGAGAATTAAATCCTGCAAAGTTTGAATATCATATCTTTCAAGATTAACACCTTCAATGGAATCCATTGGTAATGCTTCGACTGGTATTGGATTCTTTGGTAAAAATAGAGATCCTTCTCTTAACCTTAAGCAATTTGAAAATTGTGTTGAACTAAAGAGAAATTGAAAATCATCTTCATCCATCTTACCGAGCATCTGACCAACAATAGAAGTTGTAATAGGAGCATACTTCTCGAAAATCTTCATACGCTTGGCAGCTTGCTCACGTTTCTTCAGAGCTCTTTGGAATCTCATCAATTTCCTGCCTGCTTTTTGCAGACAAAGTCTTAGTTCTTTTCGGATTTCATCTACTTCAGCAATATATTCCTTACTAGTTTCTGGAAATGGTATTTTTGTGCTAACTAATGAAACTGCAAAAATTAATGGATCGTTATTCAAATTAGACTTATAATTTGACCAATTAATACTTTCAATTGTTTTCTTGATGAGATCGTTTCCTTCCCCAAAAAGCAATGGAATTCTATTTGCGAATCTTACAAGCTTGTAAGGAGGACTGTTTCCTTCTCCGCCATAACCAATGGCTACTTCTACTTGAAATGCGTGACCACTATAACTAGAAGGAGGTCTTGTTTCAGAGCAAGTAAATTCTGTTTTGTAGACATCTTGCAAACCTGCTTCCAAGTTTTCATGTCCTAAGGGTGACAGACATTTACCATCTGGTGGGAAAAATCTGACTTTTGTGAATCCTTCATGAATTAACCTTCGCAATTCCATTTCATCTAATTTTTTAGGATTCTTTGAAGGAGTAATTTTCGAGATTTTCAAAACATCGGCTGCAGTTTTATCACCAATTCTCTGGAAATGCTTTTTCAGGAAATCTCTCATGGTCTTTTGGGTAGTTCTTGAAATTTCACTTTTTAATTGATTAATATCAGTACCAATAGGATGCAAGGGAACTTCTATTGGAGGTGTAGGAACAACATCTACTTTTCTAGTATGAATAATTGGTTCTTCAGGATTATCAGGAGTAACAATGGAAAACGAAGCATAAGGAGTAATTACAGCCATTTCCTCAAAATATTCAAAAACATAACGTTTTGCTCTACTCCAAGTCCCTGCAAAACAACAAGATACCTCTGTACCGTGACCTTTTAATTGATTCTTAGATTGACCAGTATATTTCTTCTCATCGACTATTTCTGGGGCATTTTTCACAATATCAATAAATAATTTGTAGTGACTTGTTGATTCAGCAGATTTCTTTTTAGAGACAGCTACTCGAGATTTGATTTCAAAAGGGACTCTAATGGTAGATTGGGAGTAAATCAAAACCATTTTTGCTCCAAGACCAAAACGACCCCTTGACTGCCTTTCGCCATAATTTGAACCAGTTAATACACGCCCAAATAATTTAGGGATATCTGTATGGCGAATACCTATTCCATTATCACGAACAGACAATCTGATGAATTCGAAAGTTGCATCCTCATCAATTGAATAATCTTTAATCCCCATTAATTCGCCAATTTCCTCAGTTGGCATTAATTCGATTTTAATCTGAATATCTGGGAGGAACCCGCCTTTCTCGGCGGCATCTAATGCGTTTTCAACAAGCTCTCTCACACTGGTATATGTTGATCTAGTAGGATTATCAAAACCAGCTATTGCTTTGTTTGCTTCAAAGAATTCAGCAGCGGAACGCTCTATTATTTTCTCACGCGCAATCATTGTATTTACCTACTAGTCACACCTTAGTGTATGAAACTAGGACTAATATATTCTATGTCCTCTTCACGTTTCTCCGAAACCTATTCACCATGCTTTTGTTCTTAGGAAATATTTTTTCTATCGCTTGATGTTCTATTCCTTTTTTT
>JAEOSP010000615.1 GCA_016840305.1 Candidatus Hodarchaeota archaeon | reverse complement strand
TTCGGTAAAATTGTCGATGAGCTTTATCTACTTTAAATGTATCGATATGAAGTAGTTTTAATCTGAAGAGGTTTTTATGTGTTAAACACTCAACTATACCTTTTTATAAAAAATGGAAACATGGAATGTGAAAACGCTAGGAAATTAGTCGAAGCCTCTGGGATTCCATTCGAAATTATAGATGTAGAGAAAAATAATTTAATGTGTAGCATGTGGTTCGATTTCGGCTCGGATAAAGTTCCTGTTCTAGCTACACGTGAACTTGTTGTATCAGGATTAAACTACATCAAACCCTATGTCCAAAAAATGGAGCGGCTTTAACAGATAGTTAATCTGAGATGTTTTTTAAAATAATTTATTATTCCAGTTTCTTGAATTGGTGCATTGCATTCTTGATCAATTTCTTTGCTTCTATATAACTCTTCCATTTCTTGAATTTTGTCCATTTCCTTGGTTCTAACCGCTTGTAGATTTCAAAAAATTCTTGGATTTCCTTTAACGCGTTCTTAGAAACATCGGTTATATCTTTAATATCATCAAATCTTGGATCGCTCAGTGGAACTGATAGAATTTTTGAGTCTTCACCTCGTTCGTCCGCCATGATCATGGCGCCAATCGGCCTAGTCTTTATTATGCATCCGACTTCGAAAGGTTCTTGAGTCAGTATCATAACATCAAGCGGGTCTTCATCATCACACCAAGTTTGAGGCATAAACCCATAATCAACAGGAAAAACAACTGGAGAGTGTAATACTCTATCCAGTACAAAGGCTCCCCATTTAAGGTGGTACTCGTATTTGTCTCGTGAACCGCTAATTACTTCTACTACCACATTTATTTTTTCAGGCGGATTATCGCCTGCTGGGATATCACGCCAAAGGCTCATCGAAGTTTAAGCACCAAACCTATTTGTATAATCTCTCCAACAAGATGAGATGCGTATTGCTTTATTCTTTAAACGATTTAAATGTGATTGCGTATGAATTAACCAGGATTTTCTAAAGGAAGGAAAAGTTATGACTGATTTGCTCTATTTAGAGGATAGTTATCTACAAGAATGTGATGCTAAGGTAATCGCGGTTTCTAATGGAAAATACGTTGTTTTAGATCGAACAATTTTCTATCCTAAAGGAGGCGGTCAACCTCATGATACCGGGCAAATTTTGAAAGACAATCACCTCTTCAATGTTATATATGTCGGAAAATTTTCAGGGCGGGTCTCTCATGAGGTTGATCGTGAAGGTTTAAAGGTTGGTGACGAAGTTCGCTGTGTTATTGATTGGGAGAGAAGGTACAGGCTTATGCGTAGTCACACTTCAGCTCACTGCTTTTCCTCAAGCTTATGCAATGGAACGGGTGCGCTGGTAACAGGTAATCAGCTTGATGTAGATAAGGTGCGTTTTGATTTTAGTTTAGAGAATTTTGATCGAAGCATCTTGGAGCGCTATATTGATGAGGCAAATGAATTATTAAAAAAAGATATTTCGGTAAAATGGTATGTGTTGCCAAGAAAGGAAGCATTGGAAATTCCTGGTGTTATTAAAATGGCTGAGGCTTTTCCACCGGATATTCCAAATCTAAGAATAGTAGAAATTGTGGGGGTAGACAAACAGGCTGATGGTGGGACCCATGTGCAAAATTTGAAAGAGGTTGGACAGATTAAATTGATAAAGTGTGCAAATAAAGGGAAAAATAATAGAAGAGTTTACTATTCCTTGATGCCTTAAAATACCGGTTTTGAGAAGAAGAATAAAATCAAAGAATGTTAGCGTGTTTTCCATATTCTACCATCAATTATACTAAAATTAGAACCTGTACCTGTTTCCGACGCTGTTCCAAACAAATGATCGCGGAAAAGCTTTAGCTATTGCGCACATTCCCCTCCATCCAGTACAATGTGATGGAGCAATTAGCTTTGGATCTAAATCTTGCAATTCATTAATCGTTTTCAGAACTCTATTATCATTATCTTTTCCTGCTAAATGGAATCCACCGATTATCGCGAAAACATCAGAGATGCCAGTTATCTTCTTTGCGTATAATGCGGTGTTAATTATTCCCGCGTGAGCACACCCGGAAATAATAACTAATCCCTTCTTCTCAACATTAATAACTAAAGCGCGGTCGTCCCAGACATAGGGGTCTGGTTTCCATTCTCCGTCAATGAAAACCCTGTGCTGTTGATACCCTTTCTCAAAATCTGTAATTCTGGGAATCTCTCCAGTAACAATGACTTTGTTGTCACATAGCAAATAGGGTTTTTTAGTCGCGATGTACCTCGCCGGTTCTATTTCTTCTTCTCGTGGAAAATCTGGATATCTTCTGATTACCCCATCAGATCTTATAGAACCCCTAATTTTCAACATATCTTCATGAATAATTGTTGGTAAATCATCCTTGTTTATGGTGCTTACGATCTTTTTTAAACCACCAAAATGATCCCAATGGCCATGAGAAATAATGATTGCCTCAATTTCTGATAGGTCAATCTTCATTATTTTGGCGTTTCTTAAAACACCGTTTGAGCTTCCCCCAGCATCAAACAATACGTTATGAGTGATATTATCTGAAGAAACGCGTATCAACGTTGAATAACCGTGTTCAGCGGTTGGTTGTAGCATTTTTTTTGGTGTCTTTTCTCTCGTACACCACTCTCTTATATTATGTACGTCTTTTCTCCCTGTTGATGAAAGAAAATCTACAGAATTATCCATAAGACTAATGACTTCTAAATCATCGGTTTTTTTAAGTAGTGCTGTGTTTTTACCCAACTCTGAGACCTCTGGATGAAGTAATTAAAACAGGATAAATTATTGTTAGAGACACAGTTTTTTAAATGAATAGCTGATTGGAATGACTGAACTCGAAAAGATGCGAACGTATTTCCGAGGATTTTTCGATTTTGATCTCGATATTAAACTAGTCCTATTTTCGAATTTATTCAGTTGTATTCAAATAGGCATCTTCATGGTCATTCAGCCGCTCTATCTCATCAAAATAGGGTTCTCCTCTTCAACAATCGGTTTTCTTTTAGGAGTAACATCGGTGTTCTCAACTATTTTCCTTATTCCCTCAGGCATTGTTGCTGATCGACTTGGTAAGAAAGTAGTTCTTATAT
>JAEOSP010000614.1 GCA_016840305.1 Candidatus Hodarchaeota archaeon | reverse complement strand
CGATCATTTTGCAAGGTTTTAAACCAATTTCGGAAAAAGCTTGCAAAATCGATATTATTAAATCAACTCTTTATCAACATTATATCACTAATTGTCAATATGTTATTGCCTTTTTCAGGTTGGACTAGTTAGATTAGTGGTTAGGTTAGCATGGGCTAAGAACTTATGGACCAATACAAATTTAGTAGTTCCTTTAATTCGGTATTTCCAGGAGAAGGGCTTTTAAGTGCTCAGATAGGAAATTGGTCATCTGAATGAAGATCGTGCATCCACACGGATTCTCGTGAGCCAAACTGTAGAATTTAATACTGGTTCATTTCCACTTTATACCAAAGACAAGTATGTCATCAATTTGTTGTACATTTTGCTTCCAGTCTTCAAGGGTCTTTTCTAGGATCTCCTTTTGAGTAATCATAGGTTCAGCTTGAATGCGGAGAAGTAATTCCTTGAATTTTTTAGTCATAAATTTCTTGCCTTTAGGACCTCCCATCTGATCTGGATAACCATCAGAGAACATATATAAACTATCGCTTGATCTAATCTTAATATGGTTGGTTGTAAAGTCTTTTTCAGTTGAATAAATTGCGATGGGCTGTCTGTCACCCCTGATTTCAAGTAATTGGAATTGATCGGATTCCATGGAAATTAATTCACTTAACTTAGTATCAGGTGATTGCCCTTTACTTCTGATTAAATAGAGCGGGTTAAACGCACCAGCATATTGCATTTCATTGTTGTCATTATCTAAAATGGCCAATGACATATCCATACCGTCTTTCTGTTCTGCATCTTTTCCCTCCTGACTCAAGGTATCCTTTATCTTTTTGCGGAGGCGATTCAATATTTCACCAGCACTATCAAACCTGCTTCTACTGACTATTTCATTCAACATAGATGTACCTAACATACTCATAAAAGCACCAGGGACACCGTGACCTGTGCAATCGGCGGCTACTACAACTGTGAAATTTTTTACCTGCCTGATCCAATAAAAGTCCCCACTTACAATATCCTTGGGCTTGAATAAAATGAAATGTTCCGGTAGCATCTGATCAAGGAGCTGTTCAGAGGGCAGTACTGCGGTTTGAATTTTTTTTGCATAATTAATGCTATCAGTAATTTCTTGTTTTTGTTCAGTGACCAGGTCTCGTTGTTTCTCTAATTCGTCTCTCTGAGATTCAATTTCCTCTTTTTGCTGGCTGATTTCTTTCGTGCGTTCCTTTACCTTGTCCTCGAGTTCACGGTTTACCTTATCCTGTAACTTCTCATTCTCTTTAAGTTGCTCTATTGTTTTTTCTTGAGCAAGCTTTTTTTCCTTCTCTGCAAACCTAATTTTTTGTCCTAGTCCAAGTGCAAAAATCAATATTTGTATTACTATCGAAATCTCCATACCTCCTCTGTCTAATACAAGCATTAGGTTTGATCTATAAGTGAAGTCAATGTTTGATGACAGGAAATACCAATAGAGCAATATTGTCAGAAAAGTTATATTGGCCACAAGAAAAAACCATGCAGGTTTATAACCATGCTTTATCCTTAATATCGATGGTACGACGTATATAAATGGAGCTATTATTAATAGGATTAATATTGATCTCGCAAATAAGGATAGAAAGGTTGGGTAATCGTAACCAGGATGAATTAATTTAAATACGAAAAGAGTAATTGTGCATATCAAAATCACGCAAAGTGAGATTCGAAATACTCGGTACCAGAATTTAAGATTTTCACGCAGGTTTAGAAAAGTCGTACCAAACAAGAGGTAAAATGTAATTGGAAATACTGCCAATATTATCGGGATTAAGTAAATGTTGTAGGCAGGTAATTGTGGGATAAATTCAGCATTATAACCAGAGTGGTAGAATAAAAGAAAGCATACACTGGATGAAAACAGGGAGTAATAGATATAACTGATCTCTTTAACAAAAAAGTATAGGATCAGGTAGTATACCGCTATTAGCAGTATCATCCCCCATAAAATTCCCAAAAACAGACGTTCAAGTCTATCTAATTCAGATACATAATCAGCCGAAAGACAGCCAACCCAGTGAATAAATTGAGCCTTGGGGTTGGTTTTTACAAGTCGTACATAAAATATCTGACGTTCATTCTTCTTAAGACGTACCTTTATTGAATTAAAATCTTTAAAATTGAAATCCTTGTCCTGATGGTCCAATAATCTTCCGCTTCGTTTTTCAGTAATTGCCCCATCAACTTCAATCTCATAGAGAGTTACTGAATCATCAGGTTCAGCTCTAAATAGGTATAATCTATCTTCAGTGATCTTGTTTATAGTTATGAATCGCAACCAAGTGTACTGTTGGTTTAAATCGTTCCAGTACTGACTTTTTACTCCAGATAAGGGATCTTTCTTAAGATCAAGGTAAATTTCAATAACAGAGCTGTCCCTTGCTACTATTATAGTCGAATCATCTGATATTCTGGAGTTTATATAATCACCAGATTCAATTAAATTAACTGCACCATCAAGTCTATTTTTGAAATTGATCACCCTATCACCTGGTTTCAGTCCGGCAATATCTGCCACACTACCTCTTGGTATAGAATGAATTCTAATCTTTTTATTCACAGGAAGACTGAAAAGTGCATTAATAGAATCGGTGAGTATATCATGTATTGTCCACTTACCAGAAGAATCTACTAGATATTCAAAGTAAATTTGAAGTCCAACCTTTGGACGAAAATCCCTCTTAATACTAAATGATAGAAGAGAGTCTGTCCCGCTTCGCAAAATGGTCAATGCATTATATTGACCACCTGCACCGGACAATAAATTAGATACTTCTTTGCGGCTGAGATTTGCCCCGGACACTTGGCTACCGTCAATTTCAAGTATGATATCTCCCTTTTTTATTCCTGCTTTTTCGGCCGGACCGCCTTTAGTAACATTGAAAATCCAAGTTGTATCATTCCCCTCTGATAGTGTGACTCCCACTACTCCATCATCTATAACAGTCTCAACCTGTGCATTATTAATTTGGCTAAGCAAAATCGAAAATATGATTAACAGTAGGACTTGTCTCATAGATCAATGGTTTAGGTGAAGAACAAATGCTGAAAT
>JAEOSP010000613.1 GCA_016840305.1 Candidatus Hodarchaeota archaeon | reverse complement strand
GTCAGTAAATACAAGTCATATTAACGTTATTAGTCGTCCTGTTATTACAGAAATAAAAAGTGAGCCAGAAATGAGTATGGATGGTAGATATAATATAACGGTTAAAGTCACTGATGTTAGCAATCCTACAGACCTAATAGTTGTCTTTGATATAATAACTATAAATTCTTCTTTCCGTCTAAATGGCACATTTCTTCATTCTAACTATTGGAACTTATCTATAAACTTATTTACTTGGCTAGGTACTAATGTTCAGGTAAATATTCAAGCTTATTCGACTATTGATTTAACATTCCAGATATTTATTTATGATTCTTTTAATATCACTATTGAAGATGAGGTACCTCCTAGGATTCTTATAGTTGATATGCAGGGGGAATTGGTAATCAATCCCTCCAATCTTGAAGTTTTTATTGCAATTGAAGAATTAGGATCAGAGATCGAAGAAGTTATATTTTTCTATACTTTTTCTGAGATTGATAGCTCATCAACTGGATTTGGCTCGCAATTTGATAAAGAATTCTCAATTAAAATGGAGTTTTACAATAACACAAATGGAATCGCATACTACTACGTTAATCTTGCCTTACCAAATTTTGATCAAGATGTGATCCTATCTTATAGAGTTCAAACAGAAGACCAACTTGGTAATATAAATCCAAATGCATCCTCTGGAAATCGTGAACTCCGTTATAATCCTCCAGGACTTCCCTGGCAACTACTTATAGCTAGTCTAGCAATTCTGACTGGAGTATTTCTAGCTATTGGATCAGGATATATGCTATACAAAAGAAAAAGTGAAGAAAAGAGATCTATGATTGATAGGGTCAAAGCAAAATTGTCATTTTTCTCAGATACTTACACGATCTTAGTTTCTTCTATTTCAGGAATCCCAATCTGGTCCCTTTCTAATATTAGTTACTCAACTGATGATACATTAGAGGGTACTATTAGTGGTTTGTCTGTAGGAATCGATTCATTTCTTGAATCTTTTCAATCAGATTTCATGTCAACGTTAACTAATTACAATTTAACAAAAGATCACCCTGATCATGAAACAAATATCAGAATTAGCGTCATTGAACAAAGAAAAGTAAAAATAATGATCCTTGGATCAGCTTCATACCGGATTTTTGTCTTTATGAAAGAAGCACCATCTATCTACATACGTGAGAGATTTCTTGAAGCAATAGAAGATCTTCAACATAAACTCCCAATTGAGGATTTAGGATTTATCAACGAGAATATTCTTGGTCCCAATGTACGGATGATAATCAAGAGACATATACCAGTTGGATTACTAACGCCTTTCAAGGTGGATATAGAAAGGTTAAATCAACTTGATTCTTTGCAACAACAAGGATTAGAAGATGTGCATATAACAAAAGGGGGTATAAACGCAATTAAATTACTTCTTATTGCTGCGAGAGCAACAGAATTGAAAAATAAAAATTCTTCTTATCTTCTGAAGTTATATAATAAGAATAATTTTCCAGAGAGGTATTCTGGTATATTTCTGTTTTCCGATGGTCAAAAAATACTGGAAAGAATTCCAGGTTTGTCTACTGAGGATATCGGTGATGCCTTTTGGATGGGAGCGTCGGAGAAAGTGAAGATTCTTGTTCCTATTTAAAGTAAATTAACCTACCTTTGATATATCAGATATTTGTCAATTGTCTGAGAAATTTACTAGGTATGCTTAAATGGAATGTGTGCTGCAGAATATTTAATTACAAGGTACAGACTTGAAAGGGAAGAGTAGAATATTGAAGTACACAACTTATCGTACAGAATTCGCAGTAATTATTTTTTTGTATTGTTTTCAATTAATTAGCAGCACAGTACCTATAAACATTTCTAAGGATACAAGTTTTGGAAATGCTTCTTCTCCTTTAATTCCATCAATTTCTGAGTCTGATAGCATATCTATTACTGATATCTCAAACCCTTCATTAAAATTACAACCTTTTCAAACACCTTCGATTCTATATATTATTAGTAGACTTGTAGATTTTACACCAGAAGAACTTTATGAAGCTTTTTGGGTAGGAATCGACGAAAAAGTGAAGATACTTATTCCTGCAAGTAGTCTCTAATTCCAAAATAAATAAAAAAAGTTGATGGAAGGAAGTATGATATCTATCTATAATCTGATTAACCTTTCTGTTAATTTGAAAAATACGAATAATTAAAAGTGCCGTTAATAATATTGAATTTGAGGGACTTTTATGTGCTCTGAAATAGATTATTCTCCTTATAGTAGTTCATACAAGTTGTAGATGTTCAGAGGTAAAAAAAAATTGACGATTTTAGCTAAAATGTGTATATTAGGCGATGGGAATGTTGGTAAAACAGCTCTCAGGAATCGTTATATGGGTAAGAGTTTTAGTACTGATTATTTACCAACATTAGGTGCCGATTTTGCATCAATTGAAGTAAATGTACCATTTCCAACTGGAGAAAAATCGATAAGATGGCAAATCTGGGATTTAGCTGGTCAACCTACGTTTGGTCAAATACGTAATTTCTATTATAAGCACTCTAAAGCAGCACTACTTATTTTTGATCTTACAGCCCCTAATTCTCTCAAAAATCTTGAAAAATGGATTAAAGAAATATTCCAGCATGTTGGTAGCCCTACTGTACATATTAATATCGTTGGAAACAAAAAAGATCTCAAAGATGAGTATAGTGTAACAGCTGCGGAAGCACGAGCATTTATCTCTGAGAAAATACTTCCAAATTATCAAAACATGACCGGTCCTGTTTATTATTACGAAACATCTGCTGTAACTGGAGAAAATGTCCAAGAAGCGTTTATTTCTTTAGGTCGGCGTGTTCTGGAATCAATAGAGGAATAAATTAAAAAAAGGATAGTAAGCAGCTTTGTTAAGAATCTTTCAATGAATCAATTACTTCGAGTAAGGCTTCGATTCGGGTTATAACTTGTCCTTCAGAATATGCCCGAGTATCATTCATATCTCCCTCTATTAAAGTTCCAGGAATTGATGTTTTTTCCGTTACTTCAGATTTTGTTATTGGTTGACCCAGTGAATAACGTTTACAGCTTCGCATAGAATGGTAGAGAATTCCGTCACATTGAAAATCAATTGCTAGGTTACTAATTAATTCAATTTTATGCTGTAACGTTTTATTCAGATAAATGTTCGAATACATGATAGCAGCATCTTTTAAAAGATCGTTGGTATCACGAAAATCTTGTGACCATGCATTAGTATATGTATCAGCTGGAAAAACAACCCCTCTTTTAGCTAAAGAATTGAAAAAAGAGTATATATTGAACCAAATTGGAATATTATCCCAAAGGAGCCTGTATTGCTCAGGAACTGTAATCGCACCAAGATTGTTATCTACTCGCGTTTGTACTTCGTTTAATACTTCTTCATATAAAGAGACAGTTTCCAAAGTACCCCGTTGAGATACTACAGGGGCCATTAATAAAAAGCGATCAGCACAATTTAAAGGAGCAGGTTTAGTTTTACCAAGTTCTAAAATCTGAGTCCACAATTCGATTGCTTTTCGGGAATTTACAAAAGTATCATACAGAAATTGATTATTCATCTTGGTTTTCATCTGTTGTTCAAGAAATTCTACAAATTCTGTCATTTGGGACGTAATATAATCGATATGATGAGTTGGAATATTCCCATTTGATAATGGAGGGGTATCAAAAATAAATAATGGAATTTTATAATATCTAGATAGGTCTTGATACCATTTTAAAACAGTTCCACAAATATTATTCCCACAAATTAGCATATCAGGCTTCGCTAATCCTCCAATTCCATCTATTTCCGACAAAGGTGTTGGTGCTTCTGGAGAGAAAATACTCCCAAAACTCGTCCTTGCATATGCACATAAATCTTGACCATATCCATGGGACTCTGCAATTTGACAAAGCCGGGTACTATCTTTAGCTGATCCAGCTATAGCTCCATATTGTTCTGGATATAATGGTATTATATTCATAGCAATAAGAAATTCTACGGGGCCGCCTGAAGTAATCCAAGCAACTTTCTTTCCTTCATCATACACGTAAGGGTTTTTACTTTGAAAATAGTACATTGCTTGACTATTTTTGATATTCTGAAGGCATTCCAGTGGCCGATACACTCGTTCTTTTTCATTCTTCGACATTACTACTCATTCTCCTACGAAAGCAACTCCGTAAAAGCAGAAAACCTTGTACGTAATTGATCTCGATTGGAAAGCTCTGAGGTTGATTCAACACTTAGACATGGAATTTCAAGCGTCTTTAGATGTTCGCGAATTGGGACAAGTTCGAAAGTATCTGGATCACAAAATTTCATTGTTAAAAATATTACTCCATCAATACTATAATTCTTAATGAGCGATTCAACGTGTTCTAGTCTTTCATTCGTATCATAGGCGGTAGGTTCGGGAATTCTTTTTAATTGGCCTTGTGTATATTCAGATAGAGAGTCAGTTATACGTAAAGTATAGTTAAAATTCCTGTTACCAAAAGAAAAGTCATCAACAACAACCCCATCACATTCAGGAATATCGAAAAGTCGAAAATTATCCCACATCCCACCAATAACGGCAATACGAGGAATATTTTCTAGGTCAGAAGAAATTTTAATGAGTTCTAAGGATTTTAGGAAAAAATCATCCATAAAATTGTTAAATTCATTAACAGGTATTAAATCACCGATGTGAAGTAATTTTGCTAATATATTATAACGAATAGACCGTTTTGACACTAAATCTTGTATTTTGCGTAAGAACTTTCTTTTCTGATTATATTCTTCAATACTATTGGAAAGGGATAATTCAGTCGGTGTTTTATGGAAATTTTGTTGAATGTACTGAATAAAAGATTCAAATTCGTTTTGCATAAACATAAGCGCAGCGGGGGTACGTAGTAAAGGAAATGTCATGTTATAAGTCTTTTGAGCAGGAAAAACCTTTTTCCATACATCTGATACATTCTGTAAACTATCACATGTACCTGTTGAAAAAACTACCTCATCTAAAGGGTATTCGCCAGCAATACCACCATCTATTATTCGACGTAACCAGGAACACCCGAAAGTTTGAATGTAACGCTCTGAAATTCCTTGTTGTATATCAGGGTGATGGGATACTATCATACGTATCGGAGTTATATGTAATGCATGTACTAGTTCCACTGGAAACTTATTGGTAAAATATCCTAGAACAGGAGATATTTTCCTCTTAATAATCGATATGGTTTCAGAGTAATTCTGCAAAATAAATTCCAATGATGTATCCATAACTGATAAAGAGTCAAAGTATGAAGTCACCATGATAGGTATATCCTTCAGAGTTTAGTACTTTAATGTAACTCCTCCAGCAAGAACAATTGATTGTCCTGTTATATATGCAGAAGCATCAGATGCTAGAAAAGTAACTATCCCCTTAATATCATTAGCATTTACAAATCTTCGAAGGGGAATTGCTTCTGTGAGTGATTCTCGAATAGGGGATTCTTCTTTTGTGAATAATTCAGCCATAGTATCTCCCTCTATAAAACCTGGGAGTATAGCATTTGCACGAATATCATTATTGGCAAATTCGATAGCGAGTTGACGTGTTAGACCTAACACACCAGCTTTACTTGCTGAGTAACCGATTTGAGGAGCTAAATCGCTGCCTATAATTGATAGTATAGATGCAATATTAATTATACTCGCTGCTTCACATTTTCCTATCATCATATCTCGAATTATGTCTCTACATACCAAAAACGTACCGGTTAAATTTGTATCGATAGTTCGATGCCACGATTTTAATGTTTGCTCTGTTGTGGGTACTGCCCAAGTTACACCTGCATTATTTACAAGAATTTCTAATGATTTTAAGCCCTGGATAGCTTCAATCATAGAAGCTATTTCAGTTTCATTTGTAATATCACATTTTACTCCACGGATATCTCTATCTGGAAATAAATTTTGTAAACGGGCCTGTTCATCTTCTATGGATCCATGACGACCTCTTCCACAAAAAACTAGTGCTTTAACACCAGCTTCTAACAGACTTTCATTAATTTTTGTACCTATCCCTTTAGCTCCTCCAGTAACTAAAGCATTCTTTCCTGTAAGCTTAAATAAATCTAAAACTGTCATCAAATTTAACCTCAATATTTTAACGCAATATTTAGAACATCATTTGTCAATCTTTCTCTTATATGATAAAATTTACGCTCTTCAATGATCTTGCCACTAAATATTCCTGTCATAAAATGAGTTTATTGAAGAACCAATACCATGGGGTGGATAGAATTACTAAAACTACCTACGGCTATTTTGAAAGCTTAGTAGCATTTTACCCCAAATACGAATCATTCGTTCATCCTGAGTTAATTCAAGATTTTCATCTTCACCAATGTAAGTATCAAGTAAGTTTTCAACAGATAAATCATTTAACTTGATTTCATTATATTGAAGTATTTCTTCTATTATTAAATTTTTGATTCCTTTAGACATGTCCTTTAATATGGCATAAGGTGTGTTAAATAGTTCTTGTTGAAATTTCTTTTTAAGCAATAAATCAGATACAAATGAAGTATCTATAGCCATGAAATAGTACTTTTGTCCATAAATAAATCTTAATTTGTGAATGGCCGTAGAACCAAATGTGATTGATCGTGGTTTTGAATCAAATAGGGAATGAATGAAACCAATTATTGCTGAGAAGAAACCAGCCCAAATACCTTCTTTTGATAGATTATAACTCAATGGTACTTCCCATCCTTCCAAATTAGCTATCATTGCCCATCCAGCTGGTTTAACCACCTGTGATTTCTCTGCATGTTTTCTTAGGAAGTAATGAAGCATTAAACACTCCTCAAACGTAAGAATGGAAAAGTTACTACCATACTCCCCTACGATTGTGTTAATCATACCTCCTTGCTCATACTTATCATTGATATCTAGAAGTATGTTTTGGAAATTTTGATCTATAAGTTCTTTTGTTTCATCATCAGCTTCAGTAACGGCATTTGCATAGAGAATAGAAGCCTGGCCAACTAAAACAGCTTTCATAATATCCTTAATTTCATCAGGAATACCCCCTGAAGTATTGATTAATAGGAGTGTAACAGCAGGATCAGATATGATTAGAAAAAACTGATCTTCTAAGGATATTATGAAAATTTCGCCAGCTTTAACTCCTGAATGCTGAGGTAAATCAAACTGAATGGAGGCAATTCCTTCCCCAAATAATTCTTTCCCTAAATTCCCCAATCCCATCAAGAAATTTGATACGATTTCAAGAAATTCAGGACTTGGATTTCCAAATGTCCATTTTACATCTGTTCCTTCTACAAATAAAGCCCAGTTTTCACGTATACGCATGTTGAAGACCTCAGTAAGATTTCTTCTCTTAATTACTACTAGACCTGTTTCAAAAGGTTTTCCATATTATGTGTATGTTTTGGGTGAATATTCATTTTATTCGTGAGGAGAAGCTTAAATTACGTATTTGACTACATATACGAATCCTTTTAGTTATTAAAATATCCATCTCAAGTTATTTCGGAGGTCTAATAGAATTATTTAATTCTTGTAACTTTTACTAGATTACTATATACAGAACAACAAGATTATTATTATCGAAGATTGGTATAAGTTAACCCAGAAAAAACTAATTCAGGATGATTTTGGAGGATAAAAAATGGATATCATTATTTTAGGAATAATTGCTTCACTAACGGCTGGATTGGCAACATCTATAGGAACAATACCAATATTTCTCGGAAAAGAGATTTCTGATAGAAATTTAGACATTATGCTAGGATTTGCTGCAGGAGTAATGCTAGCAGCATCGGCATTCAGCTTGTTAGTACCATCATTAAATATGGAACCAACATTCATACCTGAATTTGAATTAGAACCAGTTTTACTTACTGTTTTAGGATTTTCAGCTGGAGCTCTATTTATTCATATAATCGATCGATGGGCTCCTCATCAGCATTTCATTCATGGACCAAATAAAACTGTTCAAACAATTCAAGAGGGGTCTGAAAAAATGTCAAAGAGGTTAGCAGCAACTTGGCTGTTTATTATTGCTATTGCTATTCATAATTTCCCAGAAGGATTAGCTGTGGGTGTTGCTTTTGGAGCTGAAAATATCTCAACAGGTATTATTGTCGCTTTAGCTATTGGTATCCAAAATATTCCTGAAGGAACAGCTGTAGCACTCCCATTGGTTCGTGAAGGCTATACTAAATTTGATGCATTTAAAATTACATTAGCTACTGGATTAGTTGAACCATTTGGAGGACTACTTGGTGTTACACTTGTCACGCTAGTGTCAGGAATCTTAGGATTCGGTATGGCTTTTGCAGCAGGAGCAATGGTCTTTGTTGTATCCGATGAAATCATTCCTGAAAGTCATAGAAAAGGCCATGAGAGACCTGCAACATTTGGAGTGATAATAGGTTTTGTTGTAATGATGTTCTTAGATAATTTTATTGCTGGAGCCTAATACGTGAAATGAATATCATATCACAACAATAAGCCTTAAAAGAAGTCAACTATTAAATAAGAATTAAATTCGAAGGATTGTTGAAGGTTGGACAGAATTTATCGTGTATTAATAGGTGGATTTTTGGCTTTTACTGCAGTTGTATTCCTAATTTTAGCAGAAATATTTAGAGATGATTCTGTAGGATCTTCGACAACTTCAGGGCCTGATTTTTTCCCTTTGATGGCAATAATTGCGATTTTAATTGTAATAGTTGTTCCTGCAATATTCGTTGTGATCCGTTTACTCCGTCGTTAAATTAATACTTTATCTGAGATTTTTTGTCAAAAAGATACTCGTATTTGGTCGTAAAAGTCTCCAGTACTTCGTAACTATGGGAGAAGGTGATAGTCATGAAATCTCGAAGGGGAAAGACTTAAATGTGGAGAAAAGTGATTAGCAGTTATCATGACCAAAAT
>JAEOSP010000612.1 GCA_016840305.1 Candidatus Hodarchaeota archaeon | reverse complement strand
GGTTTTAAAAGCCTCGTCAAATCTTTTTTTGATGTAAAAAGTATTTTTTCGATATTTATTAAGAAATAACGATATTTACGAATGCCTCATTTTTGATTCTCCTGTCGCTAAAATTACTCCAGCAATCATAACTCCCTCTTATTGTTCTCTCATTGAAAAATATTTCTCGGTTATTTAGCAGAAACAAAAAAAAATAAATTAAAACCCCAATCGAATACAAATATTATGTTCGCATTCAGTCTGTACTGGAATCTCTCACTATGGTAACATTAATAGACATTTCTAATGAAGAAATCATGGGAATGATTGCCAATTCATTGCAATTATCACTGAAACAAGTGTCAACTACTTTGGAACTGTTGAATGAGGGAAATACAATTCCTTTTATTGCACGTTATAGAAAAGAGAGAACAAATTCACTTGATGAGGCACAAATTAGGAAGATAGAAGAGCAATATGAAGAGGATACTCAATTAATAAAAGAAAAAAATAGAATTCTTGAATCACTGAATGAACAAGGAAAAATAACGAAAGAACTAGAGGAAAGCATAACAAAAGCAACTACTTTAGCTGAATTGAGAGAAATTTATCGTCCTTACAAACAAAAAAAGAAAACAAAAGGATTAATTGCTCGTGAAAAAGGATTAGAACCTTTAGCACATTCACTTTTGGATAAAGATTGGCCTAAAAAACAAACAGTCAATAATTTTGCCTTGAAATATGTTAATGAAGAATTAGGAGTAAATACATCAGAAGAGGCACTTGAAGGAGCACGTCATATCCTTGCGGAGGATACATCCAATTCACTTGAAGTTAGAGAGCTAATTCGAAAAAAATTCTATTCTAAGGTGTCATTTACAACAAAAAAATCAATGCTTTATGAAATGGATGAAGATGAGGATGAAAACTCGAAAAAAGTCATCCAGGGGAAGAAATTTGAACAATATTTTGAATTTGAGGAGAACGCGTTAACTATTGCACCTCACCGATTATTAGCAATGCGACGTGGAGATATTGAAGGTATTCTTACATTTAAAGTGATATTTCCTGATGAATCTGTTAATAAAGCTTTAAAGGAGTGTATTTACCCTCTTGAAACAAATAAGGAAGTTACAGAGCAGATCATTCAAGCTGTTAGTGATTGTTGGAAACGATTACTCGGTCCCAGCCTTCAGCGAGAAATCAAACGAACGCAACTTGAAAAAGCTGAAAAACATTCGATTCAAGTTTTTAGCGAAAATCTAAAGCATTTATTACTAGGAGCCCCCTTACCTGCACGAATAATCGGATTAGATCCAGCATTCAGAACTGGATGTAAATTTGCAGCAATTGATGAAATGGGAAATGTCTTACAAACTGGTACAATTTATCCTACAAAACCACATGAGCAGTACGAGAAATCAGCTTCAACATTAAAGGAATTAATTAGAAAATTTGACATTACCATCATTGCAATAGGAAATGGAACTGCCTCTAGGGAAACAGAAGAATTTGTAAGCAAATACGTTGCAAAAGGCACGGATTTACGGTATGTAATTGTAAACGAAGCAGGGGCATCCGTATACAGTGCAAGTGAGATTGCACGGGAAGAATTTCCGAATATGGATGTAAGTATCAGAGGGGCTGTTAGTATTGCACGAAGGTTATTGGACCCTTTAGCTGAATTAGTTAAAATTGATCCACGCTCAATTGGAGTAGGACAATACCAACATGACTTATCAGGGCTTTCAAAAGCGTTAAAGGATGTTGTTATCGATACGGTAAACCTCGTAGGTGTTGATCTCAATAGAGCATCAGAAGCTCTTTTACGATTTGTATCAGGGATAACAAGATCTGTAGCCAAAAATATTATAAGTTATCGAACTGATAATGGAGCATTTGTTTATCGTGCTGACTTACAAAGTGTTCCTGGAATTGGACCTAAAACTTATGAACAGAGTGTTGGATTTTTACGTATTCATGACGCTCCTGACCCTTTTGATAATTCACCCATTCATCCCGAATCCTATGAACTAGCAGAACAGATTATCAATTTCACAAAATTCACTAAAGAAAATTTGAATTCGAAAGAAGACCGATTACTTTTACAGAAACAATTAAAACTCCTAAATCCCACATATGCAGCTAAGCAATTAAAAAAAGCAAATTTGCTGCAGACGATTGAAGATATAATTTCAATTCTACAAAATCCATATAGAGATCCTCGTGAAAACTTCGCCAAACCTCTTCTTAAATCATCTGTATTAACTATCGATGACTTAGAAATAGGTGGTTACGTTGAAGGAACCATTACTAATGTTACAGATTTTGGCTGCTTTGTAGACATTGGAGTAAAAACTAATGGACTTATTCATATAAGCGAAATGACAGAGAAGTTCATTAAACATCCCCGAGAGGCAGGATTAAAGGTAGGAGATATTGTCAAACCTCGTATCAAGGAAATAGATGCAGTTAAACAGAGAATTTCACTTTCCTTGAGGAAAGAAACAGAAAAAAGAGATCAAACGAGGCAAAATCGGCCTCAAACTAGAGATAGACCTTCTGAAAAACCTCCTAGACAGAAGAAACCTCAAACACTCGAGGATAAACAACTAGATTCTTTATTCAAAAATGGAAAGATTTCATTGTAAGTGTACGGTCGAAATAGAGGCTTCAATTATTTAACTTTGTCTTATTCTTTTAGCAAATTTTGGTAGAAAGTGACAAAAAAGAATGTTCTAGGGTTGTTTTGGTGATAGATAATTGTATGAAATTCCTTACTTGATCATTTTTAGCGTATTTGCTATATTAAATCTAATCATTAAGTCTATAAAAGAAGGAGAACTCCACTTAGAAAATAACATACTCAGAAAATTGTTTCCTTTTAGTACAGTCATCAAAGCAGTACCTGCAGGCCTCTCAGTTATATTTGTTCTTTTAAATAGTAATAAATCGATTTTTTTGTACGCAGTTTTAGGATTAGCTTTATTATTCTGCATGTTTGGGGACATAGGTATGGAAAAAGGATTAATTCCCGGTCTACCACTATTTTTAGTAGGTCAAGTCCTCTTTATAGTAGCATTTCTCGGCCAGTCTCTAACCATAGGAGTAAACGGAGAATCTATCTTAATCACAGCCATTGTTACATTTGTAATGATCATTTATGTTATTTTCATGTTGCGATATTTGGAATCATCAGAGAAAGGGTTAGGAGAATTCCGAATTCCCGTCATAATCTATTGTGCATTTCTGAGTGGTATGTTAATTTCCACGACTTTACTTTGGATTAGCTCTGGTATGCTGGCGGTTGCATTAGTGGCTCTTGGTGGATCACTCTTTGTTATATCAGATTCTATTATAGCTATTCGGGAATTCCATCATCCAATCAAGAATGGTGTTTTAAAAGTAATGTCAACGTATCATGCGGCTATATTCCTTCTGTCTCTGAGTTCTATACTTCAGTTTGGTTAGGTAAGAGTAGATGTTTAAAATTTGAAGGTTTTTAGGCCGTTATCAAACCTTTTTTTTTGTAAAAAAGTATATTTTCGAAATTTACCAGATCTAGCCTCTTTTTACGAATGCCTCATTCAAAATATATATTAAGTCAATAGATATATAGACTCAATAGAGTAACTGATTGAACTCAAGCTTTCTCAAAGAGTCGAATGAAATGACCGATGATTCACTTCTTCAAAAATGGCAACGGGAATACAAAAAAGGTTATTCTAAACCGTTGATATTATTTACTCTTGCTGAAGTGGAAAAGAGCTATCCTTTCCCACTTACTGAGAAATTAAAAGAATTGACAAAAGGTCAAATATCAATTGTTGGTTCAAATATTTATCCCCTCCTTTCTAAACTAGAGGAGGAACAATTAATTGTGTTTCAAAAGGATGAAAGCGATCGAAAGGTTTACCAGCTGTCAGAAAAAGGAAAACACTTCTTGATCGATCTTGGACTTACCATTCAAGAATTCAATGAGAATTTGCTTGAAATAATCACAAAAACTCTTAAACAAGGAGAAGTTGATTAAGGTGACAAATCATATCATAAAAGATCCAATTGATGGTTATATTAAGGAAATAAATGATCTTCTTCCATATCCAAATAACCAAAAAACTCCTGTTTTAGAAGAGTTACGAAAAGATGTTTTGGATGCAATGAGAGCTGAAAAACGTCCACCATCGGTTGTATTTGGCTCTCCAAAAGAGGTTGCTAAGAATATTAGTTTTGCTCGGGATTGGGGTTATAAAAATGCCAGTTGGCCAACTAGATTTCTAGCATTTGCAATTGATATCCTTATTACAATGGGTGTTGTCGGGATATTTGCTATTATTCGTATTTTAACATCTGATGCTGAGATGACTTATTGGTATTTCTGGCATAAAGATTTTTCATTTGGTTTTCTCTTCATTGTTATCCCAGTTGTTGCATTTCTGCTCAGCTATTTTGTAATAATGGAAAAAAGTTATTCAACAACAATAGGTAAACGGTTGCTTGGTTTAACCGTTGTTGATGAGTCTGGAATACGAATTACATGGACTCAATCATTAATTAGAAATTTTACAAAGGTACCAGTTCTGGCTACCTTCTTACCATTCGACACTCTGCTTGGTATTTTATCAGAAAAAACTCAAGGAAGGAAGCAGAGAGTTTTAGACTTCGTGGCAGGGACAAATGTTATTCAAAAATTATAATCATATATTCAAGGTGTTTACATGGGATTATTATCCAGTTTAAAGATTGCTAAGCGAGCACTTACACGTAGAAAAACAAAGAATCTGAGCGCAATTCTTGCCATCACGTTAGGAGTAACATTGATGGTAGGAATTCAAATAACTACAGCCACATTAGAAAATGCTTTTCTAACTAGTCTCTTGATTAGGGAAGGAGAAACAGATATTCGTGTCACAAGCGGCACGGGAAGTTATTTAGCAGCCGCAGATGAGGAGAACATTAGTTCTCTAGCTCCTGATGCTATTGGTATCATGCCAGAGCTAACAGCTAGTGGACCTGCTATGGTAGGGTCGCAATTTGAACCTTCAATATCAATGGCTGGTATTCCTCTTGATTTTCCATCCGAATTTGGAAATTTCTATGACTGGATAACTGGGGAAATTATGGACATTAGTGATTATCTGGTCGATAATTCAAGTGTTCTTCTATCAAGTCGAATAGCAGATAATATGGGATTGAACAAAACTGTGGAGTTTCCAATTATACTACGTACTGAATTTTCTAATCTTTCCTTAGTTATGCGTATTAATGAATCCACAGGACTTCCAGTAATGAATATGACAATGGATCCCCCCCAACCTATATTCGACCCTTTATTCAAGGTAGATCGTGTGAATCTTACTGTGAAAGGTATTTTTGATTCAAATCATCCTGGTATAGGTGCTTCCTACAGCGGATTGATTTTTTCTCTAGACTCATTTCAACAATGGCAAAGTCTACAGGCTCTCCCTCGTAATACTGACATTATAGGAGCTTATCTTATTACATTCCAAACGGATCATTTCAACAATGCTATTGATCAAGATTTTTTGCAGGAACAATTTGATGCTTTTGAGGAAAAAATTCCCCTAAAGATGGTAAATGGAAATGAAGTTGCTGTCTATTCAGCTGATTCTTCAAGATTACTCTATTTCGGAATTATTGATACCATCTTCAATTTGATGTCAAATTTCCTGAATGTTTTAGGCATGCTGATTATTATCACTGGAATCCTTCTTATAACAAATGTTCAATTAATGAGTGTTGAGGACCGAGAATTTCAAACTGGTGTTCTTCGTGCGGTCGGTGAAAAAAGACGCGGCGTTTTCCTATCTATGTTCTTTGAAACAATTGTACAAGGAGTTTTCGGGGGTATTTTTGGATTAGTTGGAGGCTTACTATTTGGTCAGGTTGTTGCGTTATATCTCATTCAATTATTTGGTTCTGGATCAAGAAGCGTGACACCAATTGTCAATGGTGATGTAGTTATCTTTTCAGTCTTAGTCGGTGTAGTTCTTGGGATAATTACTGGATTACTACCCGCTATACGTGCCTCTCGGGTGAATATTGTCGAAGCTCTGAGAGGAATAAAAATCTCTTTTGAAGAGAAATCTGGTCGAAATTTAGTAATCGTTGGCATTGTATTATCTATCTTTGGAATTATTGTTCTCCTTACCAATGGTGTTTTTAATGAGGAGCTAGATTATATCTGGGAAACAGCTGGATGGAATACTATCGT
The DNA here is from genome assembly GCA_016840305.1 of Candidatus Hodarchaeota archaeon. Next base: position 569 of record JAEOSP010000612.1, on the reverse strand, counting down.
GGAGTGGGAGAATATTTTACTAGGAGCTGGTTTACTCTTTTCAGGACTTGGTATTGTACTTTCTAGATATATTGATCGTTCTAAAGCTTTTAACATCACCGCAATTGCTCTATGGGGAATCCCAGTATTTCTATTTGTTGTAGCAATGGGAGAAGGTTGGATAGAGGATCTCTCAGGAATGGCAATTAACTTACTAATCTTTAGCATTATTGAGATTGTAATAGGATCAGTCATGTTGGTGGGAATGAATCTCGCCCCACTTATGAAATTCCTTCGAGGTAGTTTGATCAAGATTAGTGGGGTCAAAGGAGTCGCACAAGTCGCTCCAGCACTTATTTCCTCCCATAAAACTCGTAGCACACTAACTTTTGCAATATTTGCGGTGGTATTAACATTGAACGTTACAGTTGCTTCTTTAGTCGCTACGAATATGGATAGTTCTATTGGTCAATCCCAAGAGGACTCACGGGGTATAGATTTGATTGTTTCCTTGAGTAAACCAGAACCAGTTTTATTAAATACTTCTTTCACAGAAGAGATCTACAAGCTAGATAATCGAATCACTGATG
>JAEOSP010000611.1 GCA_016840305.1 Candidatus Hodarchaeota archaeon | reverse complement strand
TTGTTTAGCCATCTTAACAAGTCTTGCTTTATCCTCTCCGCTTCCAATTACCAGTAAGCGTGCTTCTGAATTTTTTTTGTTGATTAGACTCATAGCTTTGATCAGAAGATCAACACCTTTGTACTTTCGCAAAGTCCCAGAATAAATTACAGTAAAATTGTTAGGAGGGCTCCACTCATAATTCAAAACGTCTTGGGATATCCCGTGAGGTATCAGAATAGGATTAACGTGGAATTCTTCATTTAGCAATCGGGCTTCATTAGGAGAAATTGAATGAATGACATCGAAAATGCGTATAATCTTCTTTAAAATTGGACGATAGAAGATCCATGCAAAGTTGGAGTGTCGACTAAATCCTTCATTATGAAAATGAGGCGTCAAAACTAAAAGTTTCCACTTAGGGTTAAATTTTTTAGCAACCCATACCGCAAGGGGAACTAGCGAATGCGTAACATGAACATGAACGACATCAGCTTTTAGCTTAATCAGTGCCCTTATGAAAGAAAAGGTCGGTAGATAATAGGAGTTTGAGGGACTTAGACCTAGAAATCTCTTAATAAGATATCGCCCTGATTTCTCTGTTTTGGGTAATGAGCTGCGTAGTGGAACCAGCGTATACACTTCGACATCGTGTTTTTTGGAGATTTCCACTGCCACTTGTTCAATCACATAATTAGTACCACCTATGTACGGCTTGTAGTTATGAGTGACATAGGCTATTTTCATTTAGTTGGTTTCCTTGTTAACGTCGAATTGAGCAGTTCTTGGTCGCATATTTCACTATTAAGAGTCTTGATTAACATGTAATTAAGAGTCATTAAAAAAGGTCGTTAGGATAATAATTACAGATTGAATCGATAGCTTTATTGTAAATAGTATTCTCCGAGTCTACTGTAATAATCTTGATTGAAAAAAGGCTCTTTAGAGTCAGGCATTTTTCAAGACGTTACGGTAATATTCATATGTTTCATTTCTCATCCGCTCCATTGAAAACTTTGCCATTACAGTATTTAGAGCGTTTTTTCCCAATAATTCAGAAAGGTCTGGGTCGCTTAAAATCCTAACAATAGCATCTGCCAGAGACTTTGGATTATTTGGAGAGACAAGTAAACCATTATACTTATTTTCAATTATTTCAGGAATACCACCCACAGCGGAAGCTATAACTGGTTTTCCTAGACTCATCGCTTCCAAAATTCCCAAGCCTAATGCATCGTAAAAAGTAGGAGAAACATATACACTACAGTCTTTATAGTACGAACCAATAGTTGAGTGGTTAACGTATCCATGAACTAATGAATTTCTGCGAAGAAGTTCTTTTCTCAGCAACTTTGGTAAATAATTCTCGATTCGTCCACTACCAATAACATGAAAACACGCATTGGGAAAATGCTTCAAAACCATCGGGATTGCTTTGACTAGGCAACTTATTCCTTTTCCAGCAGCAAGCCTTCCAGTATAGAGTACAACTGGTCTTTCGGATGAAAAAGGTTGAACTTTCGAGTTATTAGTCAGTTTTAGACCTTCAGCAGGCACATCAACGCCATGATATATTACCTTAATTTTTTCGGCTGGAATCTTAAAGTACCTAATAATTTCATTCTTCGCGAAGTTTGAAACGGCAATAAAGTGAGAAGTACGTCTTGTATAAAACCTCTCAAGAATTCCTAGGGGATAACAAAGCATTAGATTAGCCATGTCAGAAGTTTGGAGGCAATTAAATCCCACATGAGCTTTCTTTACACTTTCGTGTTGTCCTTCAATAGTACTGTGAACGGTTGCAATTGAAGGAATTTGCAACTTTCTAAAGATTTTAACTGCAATATCAGACATCAGAGGAAAATTAGAATGAACTATGTCAATTTTTTCGTTTTTACATAATTCAGGAACAAAACCTCCGCAAGCTACTTGAAACTTGAAGTGATCCAAAAAATTATTGCCTATTTCCGACACATAGTGTATAGAAACATTTTGTTCAGTTTCCTTGAGGAGTCTATTGTCCTCGTTCTCTGTTTCTAGGGGTCTTCCACCAATTTTTCTTCTAGCAGTAATAAGGTATATTTCCATGTCCTTTGGACTGTTCCTTAATAATGAAATCAGATAAGTACCAATTCCGCTCCAGACTGGAATAAAATCTTGGGAAATTATGCACACTTTCAATTTTTTGAACAAAACCATGCATGTTTTAAATGTTAATCGGATTAGATTATCTTTTTAACTAGCTTTGCGCGCATTTATTAACTGAATTAAATCGCAAGAATTTCTCATTTTTTTAACGCATCTTGATGAATCCAAGTGTTTGAAAAATAATTTGGATGAGGCTCTTTACACCATCTGAAAAATGGATTTTGGACACTCCACGTGGTCTATAACTGTATTCAATCGGTATCTCTATAAACCGCCATCCATTTTGAAGTACTTGAGCGGTCAATTCAACCTCGACTGCAAAACCATTCTCCTTCAATTCAACAAGTTTCAAAACTTTATTTGAGAAAGCTTTGTATCCTGTCATAACATCTGAAATATTTTTCCGATAAAGAAGACTAGATGCTTTTGAAAGCATTATGTTACCCAGAAAATGAATTAGACTCATTCCCCTAGGTTTAAAGTTGAATCTTGTACCATAAACGACATCTGCATTCCCATGTAAGATCGGTTTCACCATATGAGGAATTTCATGGGGATTATATTCCATATCCGCATCTTGAATTACCACAACTCGACCCCTAGCTTCTCTAAAACCGGTTCTTAAGGCCGCACCTTTTCCCATATTCATATTGTGTTTAATCAATCTCACTAAAGGAAAATTGGAGGCCTTTGACGCGGTCTTATCCGATGAACCATCATCAACAACAATTATTTC
>JAEOSP010000610.1 GCA_016840305.1 Candidatus Hodarchaeota archaeon | reverse complement strand
GGTAGAATGATAGTGACTGTAAAAAAAGCATTTGGTTCTTTTGCACCTAAAACCATCTGCGTTCCGACAGTATAGGTGGTAATCAAAGCAAGTAACCAAAAAACAGTTAATCTTTTTCGTGTTAGTAGTTTCATTTTATAAACTCCTTATTTTTTCATTTTTTGACCATTATGAGTACATTTTCTTTATACTTAAGACTGAAACAATTAAAATTGCAATTAAAAATATCCCAGCGCCAATTGGAACCAAAATATCAGCTATAAAGTCTGATTTATCTTCTAGAATTCTAACCCAGACTAGATCTCTATAACTCTGGTTTTCAGAAGAGATAACCAGTGTGAAATTATGTAAGCCTAGAGATAGTGATAAAAGAGAAGCATTCATTGTTGATACATTCTGATTGGATTGAACCAATAACCCATCCTGATGTATCGTAACATTCCAATTATTCTCCGATCTAATATTCCATGTAAATGTTGCATTTTCACCTTTTAATTCTGATTTTGCTCTCACCAAATCGGACGGATGATCACTAACCGTTATTGATTCTTGTTGGAGATAAATCATGGAAAGTAGTGGAGCAAGATCATATTGCCCGTGATCTACAGACACAATGAAGAATATGTCACCGATCGAATTATTATCCTCATCTTGAGATTCATCAATATTTGATTCCCAATAATTTCCTACAAATCCGTCGTCCCATCGAATATCATCCATATAGTAATAATTTGCCTGAAATGAAGTATATTCGTTTTTGCAGCTTAAAAAAGCATTTTGGACAAAGGATGTGTACTGGAAATGAGCTAAATAATCAAGAGGGAAGCCTTCAATTGCGTGTTCACTAATATTCTGGAAAATATTCTTTGTGACCCATGATCTATCTATTGAATCTATTCCGCCAATATTCCCCTCAAAGCCGATCCCTACCTCAATATTGGTGAAATTATTTTCAGATATCGAAAAAACTGTTGGATATTCATAATTTGAAATTTGAATGCAGTAAGAGCTCATATTTTCAAAAATATTTCCTTTAATATATGCATCGGATATAGAAGAGGAAACAGGTTGGTTTTGCTCTGATGATGGTAGTGATTCTGGTGTTAAAATACCTCTGGAAGAATATTTGAAAATATTTGATAATATCGTTATATCTCTTCCACCTATATACAGACCAGTGATGCTCATATTAAGGAATTTGTTACCAATAATTTCTACATTACTACCGACTAGCTGAACTCCTACTAAATTGTTATCAAACACATTATTAGTAATCTGAACATTGTATGTATCTGAATAGCGCCCATTGGGATTGATAATCACACCAGATCTTGCATTTAATAATTTATTATCAGACAACGATATTGACCCACAATAATAAAGATTCAAGCATGAACGCACATCAAGAAAAGTGCATTCTGATACATTGATATTCGTCGAATCAAAACCGTAAACTCCAAGTCCACCGTATCCTCCAATTCCATTAATATCCTGGAACGTACAATTGGATAATTCAACATAGATGGAATTAGAGAATGAAACTCCACTAAATCCAGAAACAAATGTAGAATTTAAGATAGAAATGATATCACAGTTAAAATTGAATCCAGGAGAATCCCAATACTCCCCCAACCCGATTATAGTGGAATTGGTGATGTAAGCATCTATTCCATAAAAATTTATGGATCCAAAGCCTGAAATAACAGCAATATATGAATCTGTAATGTTTAAACGCGATTCCTCATCAATAAACACACTTACATGAGTATCTGAACTGACAGGATTAATAAATATTGTTGAATTATGAATCTGAAGATCTGTTGAAGAGTTAATTGTAATAGATTCCGTGAGGATGATTTGTGAGTTATCCCAAGACAGATTGTAGCTGAAATTCCTGGGGATAAAAAAATCAGCTTTAGAATCGAGCATAGAGGATTTCATTGTTGGTAAACTCTCTTCTTGAAAAGAGTCTATATTTAGAGTCAAATTTGATTGGGATTTCTGAATCGGGATACCTGTAAACTCACCTGTTCTCAAAAAGAGGGATAATGATAAAAGAAGAAAAATACAAATGAAAATTTGATTCTTCCCTTTGTTCAAGATTGCACATCCTTGATTTTATCAGGGTTCAGAGAAATAATCTTTCCATCTCTCAATAGTAGAATTCTATCTGCTAATTTTGCAGCTTCTGAATCGTGAGTAACCATAATAACGCTAGTCCCTTGACTGGCAATTTGTCTGAAAATTGTCAGCACAGCTTTTCCTGTTTGAGCATCTAAATTCCCCGTTGGTTCATCTAGTAGTAATAATACCGGCTTGTTTACTATTGCACGAGAAATAGCTATTCGTTGTTTTTCGCCCCCGCTCAATTCTTCAGGAAAATAGTTAGCACGATTTGCTAAACCAACCATTTCGATTGATAGAGCAGTTTTTTCATCTATTTCTGATGTTTTGACCTTATCAGCTGACCATATGAATGGTAATTCCACGTTTTCTTTCGCAGTCAAAGTTGGAACTAGGAAATGATTTTGGAATACAATCCCGATACGATCGGATCTAAATGATGCTTTTTTTGTAGAACTAAACTTTTTGATATCTTTTCCTTCAATCAAGACTGTACCATCTTGATATTGCTGATCAAGAAGACCAATTATATTCAGTAAGGTGGTTTTTCCACACCCAGAGGGTCCCATGATTGCGACCCATTCTCCTT
>JAEOSP010000609.1 GCA_016840305.1 Candidatus Hodarchaeota archaeon | reverse complement strand
CCGTATTTTTGGCGTAGTATGGTTACTAAATCTGTCCCAATTTGTCCACAGGCACCGGTTATCAAAATTTTATCCATGAACCGTTCACTTCTTTCTTTGGAATTTTGATGATTCAAGTAAATTAGACTGATTACAAGGTCCTTAACTGAGGATAAATTTGCAATGAATCTTACTTCATTTAGATAAAATCCTCATTACAGCTTTTTCATCCCTACTTAAAAAAAATGTTATCTCCCACTTATATTCAATAGCTCTTTAAGGTCACTAAGTCACCAAAAACTTGTTCAAAATGTGTAAGGCTGAGTTGTTCTAGTTCTCCCCGATTATCAAGATACCTCCTCTTCTTTAAACAAGGAACAACGAAAAGCAACATTCAAAAGGGAGGAAAGGACTTGGATTGGTTAAGCATAAAGAGGACCGAGATAGGCTGAATTTGGTATTGAGGCCACAAAAATGAGTGAAGAAGCAATAGTTTGCCCCATGTGTCTCGAACGGGTTCCGCCAGAATACATAATCTGTCCCTACTGTGGCTATGATCTTACCCAACAAATCTACGAAGCTGCCGTGGGCGCTCTGGGCATTCGAGGAATCGCTCGGAGAATATATCAGGTGATACGGGAACCACGTATAGCGATGAAAGATGTGGCGGATCATCCTGATCGCTTTGGAGGAATCTTGATTATGCTGGCCTTTTCCATCTTTCTTGTACTTGGTTGGGGTCCAGCCTACTTACTACGCTCCGGAACTCTAGGCATCGTAGGTATCATTACTTCTTTGCCATATATGATTCTAGGAGGTTTTGTATTATTTATTATTCCACTTCTCATGTGGTATCTCGGTTCTGCAATATTCTGGCTTATTGCGAAAATGCTTGGGGGGCGAGGTGTGAATTATGCCCAAACCCAAAGTGTTGTAGGCTATGGATTAGTTCCATTAGCGCTTTGGTCAATGATTTCCATGCCAATCTTGTTTATAGGATTGCCTGGTGGTGTTTCTGCGATTACAATGGCCAATTCTGGTGTCGAATCCTTCCTCACCTATCTCATGGTAGCCGCCTTCATTTGGAGTGTGATTCTTATCGGCCTTGGATTGACTCGAGCACACCTTTTCTCAAAATACGAGGGAATGGTGATTGCAGCACTGCCAATTATAGGACTTCTCTTTGTTATAATTAGCTAACTGTATCTTGAGTACGGGCAAAGGACAGCATTCAATCTTGAGCATCTACATAGATATAGTTAGATTCTATCATACATAATATTTCATTATTTAAGTATAAAAAAAAGAGAGAAACTCAGGTATTATGAAATACTGAATTGATAATAGCTTCTTATTGTATTACCATATCTTCTGTAACGCCTGAACCTCATTTAATGAACTCTCTTCCCACCTTCTGTTCGAGTGACTAAGAATAATTTATCTCCATCATCTACTCCTGCTTGACCTAGTAAATCATTATCTGCTAATTGGCGCCCTCTAAAGATGAAGACAACTGTAGATGGGGGAATTCGTTTTTGTTCTGAAATAAGTTGTTTGAGCTCCTGTACCGTGGTTTTTGGGGAAGTTTCAATATCGAGTGAGCCGCCTCCAATGGTACTCACAATAGTTACCTTGATCTTTTCAGCCATCCCGTTTCGCCTTGAAGAGTGTTATACACGTCGTTTATATTAGTTTTACTAAAAGATATTCCCCTTGCGGATATGGAACGAGGGAAATCACGCTAAAGATGGACCCCACTCCACCCTATCCACTTCTTTTTCTCAAGAATCCTGCTTCAATTTGTGTCTAAATAAGAGCTGATCTAACTAAATTCTGATCAGATTCACTTTTTATGCGATAAACCTTTCAACTCTATCTACAACAGCTAACTGACTTAGAGAGATACAGGCTGTCGGCATACTGGACATTTGTGCTTGCGTTGTATCCATGTTTCTACATGGGTATGATGAGCTACTTTTCCACAGTGGGGACATTTCCAGATTAATTCATGACTATCTGATTTTATTTGGCCATAGCAGATGACACAACGCTCTTCTAACCAATTCCATTCAGCTTTCATTTGAGTTTGGAAGAATGTAGAGGTTAATAGTTTAGGTTTGGATTCTTCTGATTCTAATTCTTGTACTCGAAATATAACATAATTCCCAAATAAATCTCTGAGATTACCTGGATCTTTCTGATTCTTAATTTTGAATTGGATATTGGTTTCCAAGATAACTCACTCTAATTGGTTCTCTATGGTTTTGATTTTCAGCTCTAAATTAACGGTTTGATCTTCAATAGTGGATTCCAACGCAGAGATATGAGCGGTGATTTTCTGAAAATCTTCTTGAAATCCTCGACTAAACCGTGTTAGAGCTTCCCGCACATCTTGTAGCTCTGAACGGATAGTTTCTAGGGAGAATGCTTGCTCGACCAGT
>JAEOSP010000608.1 GCA_016840305.1 Candidatus Hodarchaeota archaeon | reverse complement strand
GGAGTACCTGCAAGGGGACTATTCAAAAGCAGAGAAAAAACTTGGCTGGAAGCCAAAGGTAAAATTCCAGAAATTAGTGGAGATCATGGTAAAAGAAGACATAAATAGATGGGAAAGATGGCAAAATGGCGAGCGCTTCCCGTGGGATGCCCCCAATTATCCAACAGAAGATAAGATACTTTCACGAACATTTAAGCTTGAGTAGATAAGGCTTATAATGACATGTCACAATTTTGGCATAACCGATGTCCCATCGACCACAAAGGGGATTTAAATTAGAGTACTAAGTTAAAGCATTTATTTTTTCACGCGGTATATCTCTAACTTGAATGGTTCGCTCATTCCATATGCACTTTCGTGATAACTCCTATGGACTAACTCTAATTGCGAACTGTAATCTCTTATTCTTTTTTCTGTTACTGTATTTGTCCTTTCATCTTCTCCTTTGTACACAATATACATGTTGTCATCAAAAAATCCAGATATATCCTCCTCTATAGACAAAAATCTCCTATTGCCAAAGGGTTCCATCAGGTATTTTCGAATGCTACCATGCCCGACGATTAAGGAATGGTCATCAGTATTCGAATAGATCTCATTCGAAACAGAATAGTGTCTAGACAGATATTCATGCTGTACAACAAAGATAGACGTTGATCCGAGGAATAAGATAACCGTGATCAAAACGAATGTTGGTTTGTGTGGCAAATTGATCTTTTCAAGGAGTTTCTCATAAAATGGGATGTATGTAATCAAATACAATGGGACGATTGGTATAAAGTAACGAGTGAGCGTGCTCGGCATCAATCCATAACCACTCCCGCTTTGACTACGGGCTCCATATAATAAGAAGAATGTTAAAACCGTTAGTAAAATCTCTGCTCTGCCACTTTTTTTATAAAAGAACGGAGCAAAAAACATGAGGGGGTATACGATTAACAAACGATATATGATGAAAGGAACATAAGTTAGATAATTTCTCAGAGAAAATCTGCTTGACAAGACCCACCCAAACTGTTTACCCTGTAACGCATATCCTGTAGTAAATATACCTCCATAGTAAGCATGATTATAGAATAATATGAAAAGTGCGAGAGGGGCAAACCCCAAAGCCAAATATTTCAGTCTTTGTCTGTTCCTAACTAATGAAATCGATGCGAAGGATAGAAACACCAAGAGATTGGTGTATCTGATCAAACACGCGATCCCAAAAAATACACCTGATAAAAAATGCTTTTTAGACTCGGTAGAAATGTAAAAATAAAATGCTAATAGGATAAAAAATGAAGAAGAAAAGCCACTGAATAACGTAGTACTATAATAAACAAAATAGGGGAAGAATAGGAACAGCAAGGCATTGTACCCCCTCTCCCCCAATCTAATTAAGAGTTTATAAAATACAATGAAACCAAGAAGGTGGAAGAATAAACCAGATAGAAAAGCCGCTTCCCAAGTAAATAAAGTAAATGGCAGTAATAGAAGGGACTGTCCGATTGGGTAAACGGGAACATACGCATGATTATTAAATACAAATCCAAAACTGTAAAGTGAGTCATAAATAACAATAGAACCCGTTCTTATTAAATACGCTACACGTAAATAACGATTCTCATCAAAGGTAGTATAAAAGGAGGGATAAAAAATAATGAAGAGTAGAGCGTATAGGGAAGAGGAGAAAAGAATCATTTTATCCTGATTCTTAAGTTTATCAAACATACTGATCACTTATAGTTCGTATTTGATTTTATTCATCGGCCCTCTCAACTAATCCTGTATTTTTCTCAAGATAAAAAAGATATGATACTTATTCTCTATCGGATTACAAACATCAACAATTTCGAAACCACACTTTTTTATTAAATCCTTGATTTTGTTGATACCGCGATTTTTTCTCCCTAACTCCCAATAATGCTGACCATTAAACTCGAAATCTAGGGGTATCGGCATCCTGACACCACAACAAAATCTCTTCGAGCTGAGTTTTATTTTGAATAACATATCGATGCCCGAATAGGGTAAAGTCAACAAGACATAATCCCGCGTTACTCGATATAACTCATTTAACGCTTTTTCAACTGACTCGAATGGTAGATGCTCTAAAACTTGAGCACAGAGCACTATGTCAAAAGAGTTCGACTTGAAATTCAACGTTGGTAGGTCTCCAATGCAATCTGGACGCAATCTATCGTTTATATCTAAGGTTGTTACTTCAAAATCGTGTGCTTTTAAATAGTTTGAAACTACTTTGCTTCCAATCCCAATCTCAAGAATTTTTTGTTTTCCCATACTATGAATTATATC
>JAEOSP010000607.1 GCA_016840305.1 Candidatus Hodarchaeota archaeon | reverse complement strand
TTCAATGGTTTTTTCCTTGGAGTACCTACTTTACTCGCCAAAGGTTCCCACCATGCTCCAATCCCACATATAAATCTTCCAGGAGCCATTTGATCCATCGTTGAAAATGTAGCGGCAACTGCAGGAGCTACTGTAACTAAATTATTGATAACACCTGAACCAAATTTTATCTCTTTTGTTACTGCAGCCATTGCTGCCATTGGTACTGATGCTACTCTGGCTAATCGACTTTCTGCCTGCCATACGGCTTCAAAACCCCTCTTCTCTGCATGTTTTGCAAATTCCATTGATAGATCAATCGGATGTTTGTCTTGCAAATACATTGCGACCCTTTCGTATTTACTCACAATTTTTATACTCCTTTTTTTTGTATATACCGAACTCAAAATTATTCTTTTTTATCTTTTTCACTTGAATTTCCCTAACGTTTGAAGTTGATTATTTTGGGAAAGAGGGAATTGTTCCTCTCTTGTAATCAAAATCAGGACGACCGTGAAAAACAGCTACTGTGCACTTTAATTTCGACACAAGTTTTTCAGATGGTCTTTTGTGCATACGAGGACGTCCATATCCTAATATTAGCAGATCTAAATCATCTTTAATTACTACTTTAGACATACTTCGCACAAAATCGTGTCCAAGAACATGTCTCTGTTCTATAGGTATCCCCATCCGAATTGCTTCTCCAATATTGTGTAAAAAAGCAGCAGTGTTTTCACGAACTCCGGGAGCCTCTTCCATAACTTTGGGAGTAAGTAATTTTGGAACTTCGGTGTGGTGATAAGCAACAAGATAAGCAATCTTCGTTGAGGATACAATAGAAATTCCTATTTGCAAAAGGAAGGGGTCGCGTTTTGTTCCAGGAGTCAGTGCTCCTACTTTAACGAATGTAAATGCATCACTCTTCTTACAATCCTGACATGGATACACTTGAATACCAGGAATAGGTATTTTACGAATTATATCATGTGAAAGGCTTTGTTGGTAAAATTTTCGGTTACGACGTGCAGGTAAGACCGCTAACTGGTAATTTCCAGTAGATGCAACATCATAAAAGTGTTGAATGATGTCTTGTCTGGTGGGATTGGTCTTTTTAGGGTTAACTATTTTCAGTTCGTACTGAACCTTGAATTCTTCTAGTCTATCAGTATAATTTGAAAATTTTTCTTCTGGGTTATTTCCATAATGATAAAGTGTGATTTTTTGTCCGAATTCGTGTGCTAAGTGAACTGCAATTCTGAAAGCGTCATATTCATATGGTTTCCCAGCAATTGGGACAAGAATTTCCTCACATACTGTTGTGAAAAATGCTTCAGGCACATAATCCGCTCGGGGTCTCGCATGTTTAGCCAACCTTGATGTTAATTGTAATGGATTACGTTTACGTGCAACCAAAAAATACATGCTTGCACCCACTAACAACCAAATACTCGTAGTGATTACTGCTTCAAAATGTAACGTAAGAGTAAATATAAAAATTATAACTAGAGCAATCCCACCAATCACGGGTACTAAAGGAAAGAAAGGAGTTTTATAACCGTAATCTAATTTTTCAGGCGATTTTCTTACCTTTTTCCTAATAATTATCGAAGCTAAAAGGACTTGACCAAATAGAATCATAAACATTAAATCTGCAGAGGCAGCTACGGCTTCTATAGGGATAATTACAGCCATTAAAACAACTAAAATCCCAGTCACATTTATTGAAGTCACTGGAGTGTGTCTTGTACTCGATACAGTACCAAGTTTATTCGGTAATGATCCATCTCTTCCAAGAGCAAAAGCTACCCTGGTAGATGAATATATTGCAGCATTCAAAGCTGAAAGTGTACTTAATAGCCCTCCGAATAATATGACCACTAATCCCAATCCAGGTATCATTTGCTCTGCAGCAAAAAGTAATCCAAGCTCTTCATTTGCGCTAAGGAAAACCCAGGTAGAACCACCTTCAGGAGGAGTGAAAGCTGCTAATGAGACCAAACCAACAAGTAAATAAATAGGTATTACAATTAAGACAGAAAATATTACAGATTTAGGAATACTAACCTTAGGATCATATATTTCTTCACCAGTTTGGCAAACGACCTCATAACCTTCAAAAGCTATGAAAGTGAATCCCATTGCCATAAATATCGTGAAAAAACCCCGAGGGAAGAAATTATTGAGATTTGTCAGAGATTGAGCAGGATTACCAGTCATTATCAACAACCCTGTCAAAATAAAGAATACTAAAATTATTACCTTTGCTCCCGAGATCCAAACTTCTGCTTTTCCCATAACAGAGGATCCTAGTTGATTTACCAGAAGAAAAATAATTATGACGATAACTGCAATGGCTTTTTCAACAAAAAAAATTGATTCATCTGGAATAGGTATACCAATATTATCTAGAAGTGCAACGAAGTAAGCACCAAACCCCAGTGCATAAAGTGAACCAGCAACGGCGGCAGCGAACCAACTCATCCAACCTGAGAAAAACCCTTGCGTTTCACCCAATCCTGCTCTTGCCCAAATATATCCACCACCTGCTTCAGGCATTGCTGATCCTAATTCAGCATATACCATGGCAATCAATGTAGCTATTACTCCATTAAAGGCAAATGCAACTAAAAGACCTGGACCCGCAATACCTGCAGCTATTCCTGTAAGTACGAATATTCCGGCACCAATCATAGCTCCAACTCCCGTCATCGTGGCTTGGGTCACAGTCATATCTCGTGATAAATCGGCCCCTGATAGAACCGTATCTGCTCCCTTCTGCGGTTCTTTTCCTAGAACGTACCGTTTTCGACCATAAAATAAGACTTGAATTAGGGAATATCCAGCTAACCCGATGATAATTATCAAGGCTAGTCCAATAAGAATAATTCCAAGAATTAAATCAGATGAAAATGCC
>JAEOSP010000606.1 GCA_016840305.1 Candidatus Hodarchaeota archaeon | reverse complement strand
CCAATTGATACAACTCCACCTGTGATCACCAATGTGAACGCCCAACCGAACCCGCAATGCGAAGGTGGCTATGTGAACATCACATGTGATGTAACCGATAACGTTGAAGTTGACACGGTAATGGTCAACATCACCTATCCAGATGCTTCTATAGTTAATGTTTCCATGCTTGAGGGTAGTTACTGCTACAACACCAGTTATACTCAAATAGGAACATACACTTATTATATCTGGGCGAATGACACCAACGACAATTCAGTAATTTCAGCAACCTATAACTTCGATATAACCGCAGTAACTATTGTTTATGTCGATGATAACTATAATAGTGGAACACCTGGATGGGGAATAACTCATTTTGATAACATCCAGGATGGTATAGATGCAGTAGCTGCAGGTGGAACAGTGTATGTCTATAATGGATTTTATCCTGAAAATGTTATTGCTAATAAATCAATAAATCTTGTAGGAGACGACAAAGAGACTACAATAATTGATGGTGGTGGAAGCGGAGATGTCATGTTGATATCTGCTGATTATGTGAACATTTCAGGTTTTACAATAGCAAATAGTGGAAGCAGCGGTGATGCAGGAGTTGATATAAGTTCAGACTATAATATAATCACTGGTAACAACATCTCAGACAACGATTATGGTATCTATCTGACAGGTTCCTCGGATAACTTAATCTACAACAATATCTTCAATAATACTAACAACGGCTACGACGATGGAAGCAATACATGGAATATAAGCAAAACCCTAGGGACAAATATCATTGGAGGATCATATCTCGGTGGTAACTACTGGTCAGATTATACAGGAGCAGACTCAGATGGCGATGGTCTTGGCGACACACCGTACAGTATCCCTGGTGGTAGTAATCAGGATTTACTTCCATTGGTATCCCTTGCGACAACCCTAAGGTTGGTACCAGAAGATACAACCGTCCCAGGTTATACTAATGTCTCTTATGATTTGCTTTTAGAGTATCTACAGGATGGTTTATCAGGTTATAACATAACCCTTTCTATAAGTAATCCATCTGTTGCATCTATAGTCTCCATAGAGTTTCCATCGTGGGCTGTCCTTAATGAACACTCCAGTTTACCTTCAGATTCCTCGTGGATGAAAGCAATCGATCTGAACAATGATATAAACGGTAATGTCTCTAATGTCTTATGTGCAAATATAACAATTAAGGCTCTTAATGCTGGTACAACATTTATTAATCTAACCGTAACTAGACTTGATGATGACAATGGTCAATCTATAATCGTGCATGTTATCAATAGTTCACTTACTGTAACATATGTGCTACCACCATTACCAGGTCATCAGAATTCGCCAACCGATCCTGATGGTGACGGTTTATTTGAAGATCTAAATGGAAATGGTGCTCTTGATTTTGATGACGTTGTACAGTTCTTCCAGCATTTCGAATGGATGGAAGCTAATTATACGGTAGATATAATTGATTTCAACGATAATGGATACATTGACTTTGATGACATAGTAACACTATTCGAGGAAGTATAAACCTTGAAACGATTTCTATCTCTCCTACTTTTTTTATTTTTCTTATCAAACCTAGTAGCGGTAGCATCAGATGGTTCAACGATTATAGCAGAAGATGTAGAGATAGAAGGGATCGGCAACACGGGAACAACAAATATAATACTTGACACTATACCCAATGGTCTATCTGGATTTAACATATCCATTTCCATTAATAATCCATCAGTTTTGAATATTATTTCAGTCACTTTCCCATCGTGGGCTACGATTCATAGCAATTCTTCATTACCAGCATCGTACGTGTGGTTGAAAGCTGCAGATATGAATAAACAAATCGAGGCTGGGGCAACAAATATTGTCTTTGTAACGCTAAAATTAGAGAGTGCACAAATCGGGGAGACGTCAATCGATATTTCAATAACAAAAATTAGTGATGATAATGGATACCCAATAGAACCGTCCATAGTAAATGGATCAGGGACTGTAGTTCAAGATCATTCTCCCAATGGTGGTGGCAATGGAGATAACGGTGGAGGTGGTGTCCCTCCCACAAACCAAGCTCCAATTGCAGACGCTTCAGCAGGCGAACCATATCAGGGCGTTGTCGGCGAAGAGATAACATTTGATGGATCGCTAAGTTTTGATCCTGATGAAGAAGATGTATTGTCTTGGTTCTGGGAATTTGGTGACGGTAAAAATAGGACAGGAGAAATATCAAAGCATGGATATTCGAGTCCTGGCACATATAATGTTATTCTAACTGTTTCTGATGATTCAGGTGCTGAGGATTCCTATAATACTAATGTTATTATAAGTCAGCCAAACAAAATACCTTCTGCTCCTGATATCAGTGGACCGGGGAATGGAACAAAAAACGTACTATATACCTATACGGCGGTATCTATAGATGGAGATAACGAAACCTTACAATATACTATTGACTGGGGCGATGGGCAAACAAACATAACAGAGTTCTTTCCAAATGGGACAGTAGTAATACTAAAACATATCTGGACTGCGGCAGGAAAATATACAATAAGTGTACAAGTATACGATAATCAAACACTTTCGGATACCACAAATTTTATGGTATTGATAGATACCCACATAGTCGGGGATATTGGATATATAGCAGATGATGATGCTGATGACATCTATGATACATTTTACGGTGAGACCGCTCAGACAATGCTCGGACAAGTAGGTGAAATATACCTAATAGACACAAATGGAGACGGAGAGTGGGATCACACCTATGATTTAATGGAAGGTTTAATGACTTATCAGAAAGAAGAAATAGAAATACCCTTAATAATGATAGTAGGTATAGTTATTGTAATAGTAACAATTGCTAGTAGCATATATTTGTACAGGAGAGAATATTTCTGAAATTGTAGTTATGCAATAGAAAAATAATAGTTAAAAACACATTTTATACAACACTTCAACCTGGAAACTAAACTTATTCCTGATTTAGCATGGGAGGTAATTCCCTTAAGTGTTTTGTTGCGTTGTACTTAGATGAAAAATCCCTAAACGCCCTTTTTACCTGCTCTTCTTTTAAACCCATCGCTTCACAAACTTCAGAAACCACAGTGTTATTCTCCCACGCATAGAGTAAAAGATCTAATTTATCATAAGGAATGCGAAAATAGAACTCCTCATCGCTTACCTGAAAACTAAACGTGTCTGGACTTGGGGCTCTATCGATAATCTCTTTTATTACGTCTAAATATTCAGAAAGCTGGTAAACCTGAGTCTTATAAAGATGGGCAAGAGGCTCAATATCAACCCCGCCATCTCCATATTTAACAAAAAAACCCTGCATAACTTCACTTTTATTGGTGGTACCACAAACCAGATAATTTTTCATTTCTGCGTAATAATAAAGATGCATCATCCTTGTTCTTTGCTTGGTATCCGTAGCTGCTACAATACCGTTCAAGGCGTCTTTTTTTAGCCTGGCAGATTTTTCATTTCCATTACCGTTTTCAATTTTTAAAGTAAAAAAGTTAAATGCATCTTTAGACAACAAATCGGCAGGAAGGGTAATTTTTAATTTATAACTGTTATCGTATTCAGGAAAAATCTCTCTAATGATCTTATCTCTTTTATCATAGGTCCCAAATTCTTCGAGAATATGAGTAATATCAATCGTCTCTGTTTTTATACCCAACATGTCAGCATGTTTTTTCGCGTATTCTGCGCTCACTGGATTAGATTCCTTTTCAGGGAGAATCAAACCAAATACCTTTTCTGCTCCCAGCGTCTTAACGCATAATGCGGCAGAAAGCGCAGAATCAATACCACCGCTAAGCCCAACCACTATACCGTCTCGTCTCATCGATGCTGCTTGCTGCTGAATAAAAGAACAAATACGGTTAATCTCACCTTCACAATCAATTTTTAAAATATCCTTGTGGAAATTCATACTATCAAACCCTTTTTGCTAATTTTCCCAGTTGAGGTCTTGGGCAATTGCTGACGAATCTCAACAAATTTAGGAACCATAAATTTTTCTAAATGTTTGGAGCAATGCAGGGTTATCTCTTTTTCGGTCAACTTAGAACCTTTCCTTAATGCTACGACAGCCTTTATTGCCTGACCCAACATATCATCTGGTACACCAATAACCGCTGCCTCATAGACGTCTTCAATATCATATAAAACATTCTCTATTTCTTTTGGACTGACTTTTTCTCCGGCAGTTTTTATCATATCATCTTTTCTTCCAAAGAAAAATAGATCTCCATCCTCATCCATCGTGAATAGATCCCCAGTATAGAGCCATCTATCATCTGGATTTGCTCCTGGTTTTATTACTTCATCAGTCTCCTTAGGGTTATTCCAATACCCAACCATGACATTTGGACCTTGAACAACCAGTTCACCAACAACTCCAGGTTTGGTAATTTTATTTCCTTTAGCATCAACAATAAAAGCCTCTGTGTTTGGCATTGCTTTACCAACCGATTCAGGTTTTGCTTTCAACTTCGCAGGAGGTAAATAGGAGACTCTTTTACATTCCGTCAACCCGTACATGGAAAAAATCCGAACATGCGGAAAAGCCTCCATCAAACCAAATATGGTTTTTTTAGGGAGTTTCTGCGCGGTATTGGTGATATATCGCAAAATCGAGAGATCATATTTTTTCAGGTCTTTAAGTCGCAATAAGATATTAGCAATCGTTGGGACAATAGGAAATCCGGTCGCTTTTTCCTCCCTCACCCGCTGCAACACATGATGTGGAAAAACAAACGATTTCTCTAAAATAACTGTTCCACCAAATTTAAACGCCATTAACACCTGGTAAAGCCCATAATCAAATGATAACGGAAGAACATTGAAAATGATATCATCAGGTGTATTCTTAAGGTATGTTATAATAGAATCGGCAGCTGAGGACATATTCTTATGAGAAAGCACAACACCTTTGGGAAATCCAGTAGAACCTGAAGTATAGATAATGGATGCTAAATCATCATCAACGATAGTTGGAGTTTGAGTTACTCTTTTAGATAATCTTTTAGCATCAGAAAAAGGAGTTACCCTGATCTTCCCCATGTCTACCGATATTACTTCCTCATCTTCAGCATCTGTAAGTAAAATATTCTCTAAAGAAGTGCAGTTGCCTAGTACATCTCTGATTTGCTCCAAGTGATTTCTATCTGTTATCAGTATTTTTGTTCCACAATCATTAATGATGTATTCCATCTTTTTTGATTTCATTTGAGGATTTATAACAACAAAGACACCCCCCACCTCCAAAATACCAAAAATAGAAACCACGGATTCTAATGAATTCTCAAGGAAAATCAATACCCTGTCTGATTTATTCACATTCATATTCAGAAGAATATCCGAGAATTTCTTTACCTTCTCACCGATTTCCTGATATAGGTATCTCCCTTCAGGACAGATAAGGGCTTCTTTATCAGGATATAACTCTACACTTCTTGATAAGAACTGATTAACTAGCATTATCTATTTTCCTCTGGACAAATTTAGACATCTTCTTGATGGAATCTAGATTGTCAGGTACCAATTCATCATCCTCAATTTTAATCCCAAATGTCTCCTCAAGGAAATCTACAATCTCAAGAACACCCGTTGAATCAACAATTCTTTTTTCATAAAGAGATATATTTTCATCGATGTTCTCTTTCCGATCACTTAAAATAAAGTTATCTAATATGAACCGGCTAATGATATCCATTATGTCCTTTTCATTATAATCTTGATTATTATTCATTATTCCCATTTCCAATCGTTATTGCAAATGCAATAGCATACTCTTTTTCATGCGATATACTAAGTTGGATATTTTTTATTTTCCTTTCATTCGCGACCTTCTTGGCTTCTCCATGCAATACCACCTCTAAGATGCCGTTTTCTTCACTAATTATCTCGATATCCTTCCAGTTTACCCCACTTCCCCAGGACATTTTTAATGCTTTGCTAACTGCTTCCTTGCCAGCTAATCTACCAGCAAAATGATGAGAGATGTTTTTTTTGTTTTTGCAATAATTTATCTCGTCTTTGGTATAAACCCTATTGATAAATCTGTTATTAATATCGTCAAAGTTCTTAGATATCCTCCCTATGGAAACAATATCAACTCCAATTGAAAAAGAATCCATCAAATCCATATCATCGCCGTTTCTTTAATCTCATTTTGTAATAGTTATAATAGTTTTTGAATTTTATCTCTATACGATGTGCGTTATTCTATAATACGACATAATTTAGTGCCGACATTATTTAAACTTAACGTGGAAAACTACCAAAACTAGATGAATTTCAATTTGTAAAAACTTTGGAAACACTTACCGAAATAGCCGAGAATAAAGAGATGGATTTGGTTTCTGTGTTTACAGTCCTAGCAGTTGCCTCAGTATTGGAAACATATTTGGAAACCGTTCAAATAACCAACTAAGCAGAGGGAAGTTGTGAATGAATGGTTTGTTTCTTGGTGTTTTAAGGTATACGGGTATTATACTATAGTCGCTGATATTCTCTTTGTTGACAATCTTAACTTCTCCCGTGAACTCTGAGTTTTTTTCATTTGGTGCGGTAACAGAGATGTTGACTGTAAATGGTCCATCGCTGGGTTTGAGATCATCGCTGCTCATTGGAGTGAAAATCCAGTTGCCCCACAATGCCCACTCGGTGACCTCCCAATCAAGTAATGAATCAGGCTCACCAATGTTTTCAACAGTGAAACTACCCTTAACTGTTTCTCCTGGTTTTACGTCAGTCCAACTCAGACTGCCATCACATTCTAAATCAGGCTCAGGTGCCTCTTTTGTCGTGAAATGCCATACTGGTCCCCAAATTGATGCACCATGGTTGTCCTTAGCGATAATTCGCCAGTAATATACTGTTTCATAATCTAGAGTTCCTGGATCAAACGTAGCCTCCGTAATGTCGTCAGCTACCTTGTTATCAGGGGTTGGATCATTCGCCTCTAAATACACGTCATATACTACCGTATCGTCAGGATCTGGATCGCCTCCGGTCCATGATAGGTCAGCCTCGATATCTATATCAGCAGAACCGTTCTCTGGGCCAGGATCACTAGGTGGATATGGTGGGTTATTTGGTTCTGATCCTGTGGTGAAATCCCATATAGGACCCTCTGTAGATTGATTATGATCGTCCCAGACGATAATCTGCCAATAATAATGTGTACTATACTCCATTGCACCTGGATCATATGTATTCTCAGATTGGTTTTCAGAGACTAAGACATCAGGAGTTGGATCGTTTGCCTCGAAATAAACATTATAGGTGAGATCGTCGCCATCGGGGTCGCTACAGTTCCAGCTGAGATCAGCGTTAATATCGACACCGGTTGCACCATCAGACGGCTCAGGATCACTTGGGGTATTTGGAGGATTATTCACTTCCGTGGTAAATGTATAAACCTCACTGCCGGTACTACCGCTACCATTGTCTGTAGCGTTTACATACCAGGTATACGTGGTATTAAAATCAAGACCAGAAACACTACAAGTCTTCGTACCATTGCCATCATCACTAGCAGAGGCGCTACCGATGTCTGGACTGGTTTCAATAGTCCAATTGAAATCATCACCTTCTGGATCCTCAATGGTGACACTCAACTCAGACAAATCCACACTCACATCTGTTGCACCATT
>JAEOSP010000059.1 GCA_016840305.1 Candidatus Hodarchaeota archaeon | reverse complement strand
GTCCAGGTAAGCAATTTGGAGAAGACTTCGTATCATTCGCTTTGGATAGAACAGTTTTTCTGATTTTGCTACTTTCAGTTATGATTTTCCACGGTATAGGTCATTTACCATTCGAGCTATACGGTCAAGGACAATGGGGAACTGGATTTACGGATATTTCAGCGTGGATTGCTTTCGATAAAATTGCTCATGGATTAACGAGTGCAGCCATAACTATGCTATTTGTTTATATTGTCACAGATCAGTTTAGTAAGTATGGAGCTGAAGGAACATCTTCCACATTATTTGCGCTAGTAGTAGCAATTGCCTTAATGATTTCTCTAGGATTAGCATGGGAGATCTTTGAGTGGATAACGAATGCGGTACTAGCGTTAGGCCATTTCATAGATGAAATCCTTGATGCTCCAAAGGATCTTGTGTGGGATGCTATAGGGGCTGTTATTGGAGCTATGCTAGCCTTAGTTGATTTATACTTTGATCGTAAGAGAAATATATCAGTAGAACCAACATAGGGATTCTTATTTTTTCCTAACCTAAAGATTTAGTATGCGACAATATAGATGCCTCATTGGAAGCAATGTAGCATTAATTGACATAAGTTATGGTCGATCGAAAAATAAAATGGTCTATGTTTCCCAAATTAACCAAATTTGTTGGAATTCTAATGGAACTTACTAGAAAGAACATACTTAAATTTTCAGACAATTTCTATAACTCTCTAATAAGAGATCGTATTTTGATCTTTGCAATTGTAATTGTTAGTCTGTTGACAATAAGTAATGTAGCTAATAAAATTTTTCTTGGTTTTGAACCTGTTCAATATTCCTTTTTTTCTTACGATAAAATTCTACATTTTCTAAGTTCAATAATTATTGTACGTCTTCTTTATAGATTCATTACTCAACTCGAATCTCCTTACGAAATAAATCACCCCAAACTAGTAGCATCTGTTCTTACATTAGTAATTTACGGATTAATTTGGGAGCCTTTTGAGTTGTTCACATTTGTCATTCAGCAGTCAATTTCTGATCAATTTTTATCTGAAGTCTTCGATGTACCTCTCGACTGGCTATGGGATATAGCAGGTGTGCTATTGAGTTACATCCTTGGGTATGATTGAGGAAAATAATTTGAGGTAAATCAATATAAAAAATGCTAAAACCTTATTTCTTCTTATACTCTTATTTCCTCTTATTGGAGGTGTAAGTTCTATTAATAGCATATCGAACGTTAATGAACTGATAAATGACCCAATTACTGAACCTATAAAGATTTTAACATACAATATTGAAGCAAGTGGTATCGATCCTGACTGGAAAGAAGTTATAAGAGAAGAAAATCCTGATATTATGGTGTTAGTAGAAACAGGGGATTGGGATGATGAATCAGATGATGGATTTGATAAATCTGATTTTACAAGTTTGTTTACTGAGTTTAACAGCTACTTTCCTGATGAAACCCCCTATGAAGCGTACACGGCTCAAGATATTGGTTCTAAATATAGTGGTGAGGCTGTTTTCTGTCATTTTCCTGTTTTAAACTTTGTACAACTACACACCTTGACTTTAGATGATGATTCTAGCTTCATCCCTAGTCATGATTTTATTCATGCAGAAATTAATGTAACTAATTTAGTTATTCACGTAATTGGGGTACACTTGAAGTGTTGTGGGGGTGATACAAATGAATTAAAAAGAGAAAAAGCACAGGAGGGAATAAATAACTATATGGATAGCTTAGGTGACGTTCCAATTCTGTACATGGGAGATCTCAACACTTTCTCTCCAGAAGATACTGGGATATTAGCTCCACAAGGTGATTTGGGATATATGGTAATCCCGATGCTCATTAATCCTTTAGATCCTAAAGCGTGTGAAATTCACACTTTCTTTGATGTCTATCGAACACTCAATTCAATAGATCCAGGTTATAGTTATGATATTTCTCCTTATAAATCTCGAATTGATTTTATCTTTGCCAATTCATTTTTTACAGGGAAATTTATGAATACTACGGTTGGAGATACTGAATCTGCGATAAGTGGTTCGGACCATTATGCAGTAGATACTTTTCTAAATTTGAATCCTGGAATAATAACCTCTAGCACCACAACTACGGAAACAACAGCTACAACAACTTCAGCTACTTCCCTTTACATCTTGTTTCAGATTTCAGCAATTTTAGTCATTGTGCTGAGGAAAAAACAATAAAGGATCTACCAATATTTTCGACTTGTCAGTAAGTCATAGGTTGATGAAACAATGGAAAAAGAAAAAGGTAATGAATTCTTTAAGCAGCAGATATTACTGGAAAAAGAGATAGTGCAAGCTGCAGAGACAGCGGTTGAAAATGTAAAGAATATCCTAGTAAAGGAGTTAATTCTAGGAATAAGCCATGACTCTCTTAAGCATATATCTATTCTTCAAGGAATATTGGCATTGCACAATAAAAAAACTGAAGGGATTCGTTTAATAACAGAAGAAGAACGAGATAATCTTAGAATAAATATAGAAAATCATATGAAGCTTGAAGAAAAAGCGATTAATACTTATAAGCAATTACTCGGTAAAATTTCGGATCCTAGAGAGAAAATACTAATTGA
Source organism: Candidatus Hodarchaeota archaeon (assembly GCA_016840305.1). The sequence goes on along the minus strand of JAEOSP010000059.1, from coordinate 20,122 downwards.
ATCAATATTGCACGATGAACTAAGGCATCACGCTCTTCTGAAGCAACTTTATAAAACAATTATAATGGATATCACATTTACAGAAGAAGACGTCTTCGAAATGACTTGGAAAGATGTAAACTGGCAAGATGGAACATAATAAACAATTCTTGCACCTCTTGAACGTTTTTTTGAAGATCTGCTCAGAATATGTGATGAATATTAGGACGAAACATTTCTTCAGCCTTCATCCAGATATCTCGAAGCAGTTCAGGTTCATCGAGTTGAGAGGATAATCTACCTTCTGCTTCCTTTTCTACATAAGAGATTATATTTGAGTGTAGTCGATAGATCTTTTTTAAATTATCACCCTTCCGAATCATGATAACTAGCAAAATGTACTTCCCATAAAGAAATCTGACCTCGTGCTCATCCAAATTAATATTTTCAATCCTTGAGGAGGAACTCATCCAAGAATAATTCATTTTTAATAAGTCTAGAATTGTTTTTATCAAATCTCGAAAAACTATTGCCTTCTCATCAGAGAGAACCCCTTCTATAGCCGAATAAACTCTGGAATACAAGCTAGTTCCATCAATCTTCCTATATACGAACCATGCCTGAATACCTGCTTTATTTGACAATGATGTAACCTATTTGATGTATTTTTAAGAAGGGTAATTGCATCAGTCAGCTCTCGCTTTTTTTGCTTTTGGATACAGATTACAATTTTGGTAATAGACTCTTGTCAAACGTATAAAGCTGCTTATCATCAATCAATTATTTCTAGTAATTGTCATCGAAATCTTGTTTTAGGTAATTTAAATGAGTCAAAAAGCAAATCCTATTCATCCTGCTCCAATACTGAGGTTTTTAGTTGAGTTGACAACTTGGGTCTGGTTGTTATTAATTGAGTTAGGTTTAGCAGTCGAATCAGAACGTATCCTTCTTCCCACTTGGGTTTTTCTTCTAATGCTAGCACTAAGTCTAATTATGCTAAGCCAGCTAAATTTCCCAAGTGATAAAAAACCTCACGGGAAAATGGTAAGCGGAATAGCTCGGATATCGGTGGAAATTTTCTCTTCCATCCTTGGAATTTTCGGTGCTTGGATATTGTTTGACACACACTATCCGACAAAAATGATCATACTAAAGGCAAATCAGTAATAGTTACGGTATGAAAATGATACATAGAAATAAGCAAAAACACAGGGGAAACTTTTTTAAAAAAAGAACCTACACATTTAGTACTTTTTTTGAGGACCTGATTAAGATAGCACGAAATAGGAAACAAATCAGTTCATCAAAGATATCACGCAAATTCTCTGAACATATCATGCTTGTAGTTACTACGGTTAACGGTTGCATTTACTGTGAATGGGGTCATGTTAATTGGGCTAAACAAGAGGGGAGTACTGAAACAGAGATTGCTGGACTATTATCATTGAATTTTGGTAGTTTACCTCCAGAAGAAACAATAGCATTATCATTTGCTCAGCATTATGCTGAAACATCAGGTCATCCTTCTCCAGAGGCAATAAAAAGGTTGATAGTTGAATATGGGGTAGAAAAAAGTCAAGATATTATTGCTCGATGTGATATGATCACAATAGGTAACTTACTTGGAAATTCTGTTTCAGCCTTCTTAAGCAGATTACAAGGGATGCCTCCAGAGTATGGCTCATTAGGATTTGAAATTTTTATTTTTATATTTGGAGGCTTTTGGATGGATCGTTTAATGCGTAAAAATAACCAAAACTCCTCTTAATGAAAAGCACACTGCTTTAACATTGAAGAAAGTGAGAAGAATAGGATCTTGTAAGATTCTGTTCATTTCTACAAATGATAAGTTTTCTTTTTTTATCATTATCTAGAATTGCATTGTTAATTATCTTTAAAAATACCTGAGAAAGAAAGCCTGTCAATGTATCAAACAAGAGTCGTTTTACTTCTATTCATCAGTCTTCTTACTTCTTCATCGTTTCTATCAACCTCTATTGCTACTTCTGCTGATAAAACAGATACTCCTAAAAAGAAACTCGTGTTAATAGGAGATTCTATTACTAAAAGTTTTTATGGATCGTTATATATCAATAATTTATCTACTATGCCGTACTGGGCTAATTTATCAATAATTAATAGTGGAATTGCTGGTTGCAGTGTCAGAGAATACTACGAAAACGAACATTTGGTTAACCATCGAGTTTCACAATATGATCCAGATTTCGTATTGGTTTTTCTGGGATTAGCAGATGTAGTATGGTATAATAATGCTAGTACATTTGAAATAGAGTACCGATGGTTAATAGATACCATTATGCAGCATGTTAACGAAAGTCAGCTCTTGCTTGTTAAGTTTTCATGGGCCAGATCTGTAATAACTCCTAGAATGGAAAGTCATGTAAAGATAATTGAAAAAATCGCTCGTGAATATCAGTTACCATACTCTGATGTATACAAACACACGGAAGAGCAGAAAGACTGGTTTATTGATGGAGTACATCCCAATAATATTGGAGCGTATCAAATAGCTACTTGCATCGCTAAATCATTTACTAGCTACATAAACGGGAGTCTTCAAAGTCCAGTCGATTATTCTACTTCCATCCAATCTGAAACTTCTTCTAATGTTGATTTTTCCGACTCCCCTCTCATTTGGATAACAGGATTACTCACTATTGTACTCTTGAAGGAAAAGAAATACCATAAAAAATAATATTCACTCTTTTTTGATTCAGAGTATTAATCATGAACTAATGGGTAATTCGATAACAAAGGTTGATCCTTTGTCAAGACCTGGACTTGAAGCTGTTAGAGACCCTAAATGAGCTTCAACTATCATTCTCAATACGTATAACCCAATTCCACTCCCTTTTACGGAAAATTTTGTAGGGATCGAAACAAATCGATCAAAGATTTTATCAAGATCAGCAGGCGCAATTCCCGCACCACGATCTGTGAAAGTTATCTTTGCAGTTTTATCACTCGTATCAACCGTTATATCGACCTTCCCTACATTTTTTGGACTATTCTTCAAACTATTATCAACAAGATTGTTCACTACTTGTGCAATTCGATCAGGATCAATATTTACGTAAATTTCTTTGCCGTTATACAAATCTGGGCCATAAGAAATAGTAGAGTCGACTCGGTTTAGGTATGGATTCAAAGTTTCCGTTAAGAAGGAGATTAGATCACGTTTTTCTTTAACAATTTTGAATCGTTGTTCATCAATCTGAGAAACATCCAATACTCCGTCAATCAACCGCTCTAAGCGTAATACGTTCCGAGTAATGGATTTAAATGCTCTTTGTAGTGTAGTATCCTCAGTTTTTTGATTCATTTGAATGATTAATTCAGAATAACCTTTAATTGAGGTCAAAGGTGTTCTTAATTCGTGTGAAGTCATAGTGATAAAATTAATTCTTCGTTTTTCCAATTCTTTGCGATTCTGTTCCGCTAAAGCACGTTCTTCGTCAATTTTTAGCTGAACTGTTATGTCTCTACATAATAATACAATCGCATTAATTGTTTGGTCATTATCATCAGTAATTAGAGAAGATTTAATTGAAACTGGAACTATTGAACCTGTTTTTGCAAGCAAATTCAGATTGAAAGTTTGATCCATTTTTTGTAGTCTATTCATAACATCAGAATTATCATTTGTTGACTGAATAAAATCTTGAAAATTTTTTCCAATTATCTCTTTTGGATTTAAATAACCTACTAAGGAGAGTGTTGATTTGTTTATTGAGTGAATAGTGCCATTAGGACTTAATAAAAACAGAGCATCACTCATTGACGCTAAAATATTCCTTGCAGCTATTTCTGGATTAATTCTAAATAGCTTGTACTTTATCATAGAATAAGCAATAATTATGCTAGTTACGGCAAAACCAATAGCTGTAAGTGGAGGAAAATCGAATTTCAGTATTTTGAATCCAACTTCTGAAATAAGTATGAAAAAAATCAGATTTATAATTGCTAACAAAACAAGTTTGGTCTGATTTTTCATTCTAGGATTCTCTAATGTTCGATAGTACTCAAAAGTTAAATAGAGAATACCAGAGACTATTATTAATCCCCATAAAATTATCAAGAAAGGAATAGTTGTTATTAAATCTACGTTTACACGCCATCCCCAGTCTTCCTTGACCATATTAGCCGTCATATAATCAGCAAATACCCAAATAGCTGATAGAAATATAGCAGGGGCAACTAATAGTATTTTGATAGAAGATTTTTCTCTTAGATCATTTTTATCAATGTAAACAAGAAGGAAGTTCGCACAGGCTGTAATGACAAAAGGCCACAGAAAAATAGATTTATTCCAAAATAGTATTGTAATGGGGTCTTCACTTAAGTGCCTAAAAGCGGAAAAGATTGTCCAGTAAGACCCAAGAGAGGAAAAAATGAAATAGCTTCGGTTTAATGTATTTTCTGGGTCTTAAAAAGAACATAGAATGAAAAAGTAAAACTAGCAAACCCAATAATAAAAAGAGTAACAGGATATAGAACCATTCAAAATTATCTGAAGCGGATAATTATACTAGTAAGAAAATATCATTAATTCTAGATAAGGCATTTTATTCAGTTTTTCTTAACAATAATTAATGATATTATTGATGTAAACTCGCAGATTACCGATAAAGGTCAATTCTACTGTATTTGTGAAATTTTCCGAAACTTTGGACGACCGATAATAAACCATAAAATAGCCCCAATCGGCCCAGTGAACACAATAATTATCGCCCAAACAACACGATCATCCCCCATATTCTCTGTATTGAGAAAAGTTACAAGAGCAGCCACGAATAATCCAAGCCCTCCCAATGTAAGGAAAATAATTAAGAAAAATATTGGTGTTAACATTACTAAATCAAAACTAGCTTGAAGTATCATTGAAAATCCCAGATATTAACAACTTTCGCTTCTTTATAAGTCCAAGTTTAGCGGAAAAGACATTGAATGATTTTAGAAAGAAGATATAATCGGTCCTTTTCCAATGAAAGTATTGTAATTAGGAGATCGTAGTAATGGTAACTCAAATAACAAGTGAATTGAGGAAGTATCTATCAGTAGAAACAGCAGGAGGGCCATCTTGGGATCCAACAGGTGAAAAAATTGCTTTTGTTTACGATAATGCAGGATATTTTCAAGTTTACTCAGTGAATGTTGATAATAGCGGCATTTTCTGGCCGAATCGAATTACCTTTGAATCTAATCGATGCACAAATCCAAGATTTTTGGTTAATGGAACGATCATATTTACTAAAGATATTGGGGGGAATGAAAATTTTCAAATCGGTGTCTATACTCAAAATCAAGGGATTAAATGGATAACATCCGATTTAGAATCCAAGCATTTTATAACTGCGATCACCAAGAAATATCTTTATTACTCTGCTAATGTACAGGAAAAGTCAACTTTCTCTGTTTATCGACATGCAATTCCCTTAGAAGATAATAAACCCGAATTAGTTTTCCATCCATCGCCAGGAATTTACCAAGTAACCCTAGCTTCAATTGATGAGGAGTTATTAATAATAAAACACATCGAAAGTAATATGAAATCAGAATTACTATTGTATAACGTTAAAACTAAGAAGATAAGAAGCTTGACAGCATTTATTTCAAGAAAATCATCTTCAAGATGGTCAAGCGTACGATGGATAGATAAAGAACATTTACTTGTGATAACAGACCAGGATTGCGAATATTTACGTTTAGCGATACTTTCAATTAATGGAGAATTTAAAACGATCCGCGAAATCGAGGAAAATGCTTTTAATAATGTATCTTCTGCAACATGGACTGAAGAATCTCCTTATACATATTTTACTATTAATCAGGATGGATATAGCACCATATCACGTGCTGTATTTACTTTAAGTGGAATAAGCGAGTTAAGTGAAATAGAATTACCACATAAGGGGGTAATAACATCAGGTGATGATAGAAGCTTTACAAAAGGTATTACTCTATCGCCAAAGGGAAATTATCTAGCTGTTACTCTGAGCTCACCGACGAATACTTCCAATATATGGGTAATAGATGTAGAGTCGGAAGAAAGGTTTCAGGTGACGAAAGCAGAAATGTCTGGGCTTAATCAAAGTCAATTTGTCGATGCAACCCTGAATAAATTTAAAAGCTTCGATGGAATCGAGATACCTTATTTCCAATACATACCAGTAGGAAAAAAGCCAAAAAAAGGGTGGCCAGCGATATTTATAATTCATGGGGGACCTGAAGCCCAAGTTCGACCAACTTTCATCTCAACAATCCAATTCTTTTTATCTGCAGGATTTGCGGTTGTAACACCAAATATAAGGGGTAGTGCAGGTTATAGCAGAACATACCTAGATCTCGACAATAAGGAAAAACGATTAGATTCAATCAGAGATATTGAGCAATTAGTACGAAATATAAAGAAAAAAACCTCTAAAATAGATACAAATCGTTTAGTAGTGTATGGAGGAAGTTATGGCGGTTTTGCGGTGCTCAGTGCTTTAACCGAATATCCTAAACTTTGGAAAGGTGGAGTAGATATAGTTGGAATTGCAAATTTCGTGACATTTCTACAAAATACAGCTCCTTGGAGAAGAAAGCATCGAGAAGCAGAATACGGGAGTCTTAAAGATGATATGGAAACTTTGGTAAGGATTAGCCCAATAAATAAAGTTGAAAGTATAAATGCTTCATTATTTATTGCTCATGGGGATAATGATGAAAGAGTTCCTCTTTCAGAGACTCTACAAATCTATCAAAAATTGAAAGAGAGAAATTTAAATGTACAACTGCTAAGATTTCCAGATGAAGGCCATGGTGTTACCAAATTGAAGAATAGACTGAAGTTATATACAGATATACTCCAATGGTTAAAACAAACCATTTGATTTGGTAAATAAGTAGCTCCTTACTAAATACAGAGTAAGTCAATGACAAGTAAAGGTACCTATGTATTCCTTGAAATTTTGAATGAGATCAACATCTAAGTCATAATACAGGAAAACATAACTACGGGAAGTCTCTTCACAATACCATGAGCTAATAACACCCCAAATAGGCGTTCCTTGTTCAATCATTTTGAATTCTTGGTAAACCATATGGTGTGAACCTTTAGTTGTATTAAAGATATTACCTACTCTTAAATAATCGATTGACGGATTTCTTGATTTGAAATTCATGATGTAGCCATTAATAGTATCAATTAAATTAGGTTCAGAGGTCATTGAGTCCCAAATAACTGTGTACTTAAGAAAAGGCCACATATGGGTGTTTATATCAACCATTCCTGATGTGTTGGTAATAGGACCATAAATATCACTTCTTTCATCAATAATCATACCTGCAGAATAATTCAAGGAAAAACCAACTTTATTGTAGGACTCTTTTTCACTCATAGCACTGATGATATGATTCACTAAAGCCATTTCTGGATCAGGATAGGTTGGAATATTGGCTGTGAATGCGATAACCATATTTTGTTCAGGACAGATGATAATTTTCTGGCAATTAGCCCCATAAGCTGAATAAATTCCTTCTTTTGGTCTTGTCCACCATTGGTAACCATAACCACTAGACTCACTATGATAATGATGTGTTGATGTAGAGTTTTTTACCCATTCAGCAGATATTATCTGTTCTCCTTCCCATTTCCCCTCATTAAGAAATAAATACCCAAATTTTGCCATATCTATAGGAGTCATAAGGACTCCACCCGCTCCAACGTATATTCCTTTAGGTGATTGTTGCCAGTAGATGTCATTGATACCAATTTTGTCAAAAAGATTGTCTTGAGCAAATTTGAACGTTGATACACCAGTTGTTCGTTCTATTATTGCTGATAATAAATGAGAAGCACCTCCACAGTAAGCAAAACCCTCACCTGGATTGTAAGCCATTGGTTGAGATAGTGTATACTGAACGAAATCCGGACTATTCCACATCTGATCTCCATTATTATTAGGATCAGAATAATCAGGGCTCAATGAACCTGGTTGCCACCAATCCAGACCAGAACGCATTGTTAATAAATCCTCAATGGTCATCATTGCTTTGCGTGAATCAATTGGACCAATTGAATCGACATAATCAGGGAAAAAACTGAGAACCTTTTCATTAACACTACTAATATAACCTTTATCAATAGCAATCCCAATCAACGATGATGTAATACTCTTAGTACAGGAAGCAATCATATGCTTAGGATCTGAGTGCGATCGTAGTTGAACTATATTTTCATCTAAGCTGATGTATTCCTCCATAACCAGTTTATCATCTTTAATAATAACTAAAGAGTCGATAGCGAAGTTGTGTTTCTTAATCCAACTTAAAATTTGATCAAGCTTTGTCGATCTTAACCCTTGATCGTTAGGGTCGGAAATTTCTACCCAATTATCCTGATATTGTGGAGAACCCATAATATTCAGATTCCACAATAAACCAGTGGTGATACCACTTACGATTATTAGTGTGCTAAGTAAATAAAAGACTAGATTTGACCTTGAATTCATTTTAATTCACCCCTTTAACTACAGCTTTCTCTTTTGGAGTTTTGAAGATAGATCTTGCATTAACGATCAATATAAAAAAGAATGAAAGGTTGAACACGAAAGAAATTAAACCAGGGATTCCTATATTCTCAAAGAAGAAGAGGTAGACCTGAAATAGTGTGCTAAAAAAGAGAAATCCAATGAACTTTCGGTTTACCTGTTTTGAAGAAAATTTTGGAATTACTCTATTCCAGTCTATTATACTTGGAAGTGAAGGGATTTGATGTATTATAGAATTCAGAATAATGAATAGCCCTCCAATAATCAATAATATTGTTATAATGGAGAATGCTAGCTCTAAAATCTGAATATTCAACACAGGAATGAAGAAAGATAACAAAATTAGTAAATTTATCAAACTATGTACAATAATTAAGTATAGAACATTCCTTGTTATTATATATATAGTTCCACATGCTAGGCTTATTAAGAACGTATATATGAATAAATGCAGACCATGGAACAATGTTGTACCCGAATCCTGCATTGTAGCAAAGGAAAAAAGTTCAGTTTGAAATAATCTAACTTCAAGTCCCAGTTCTACAAGTGTATTGAGTAATCCATAAAGGAAACTAATACTAAGGAGAGAAAGGGATGTAGAAACTCCACGTTTTTCTAATAAGGGAATTAATGTTCGACGATACCAAATCTCCTTGAAACTCGCAAGAATCACCGTTGATGATAGAAGCCAAAATAAAACAATAAGAATATTATCAGTATTGGTTACAGGTAAGTAATCGAAGCCAGTAAATAATGGTAGTTTTCTACCTAAGATAGAAGAGATTCCATCAAGAATTATAGTAATTAGAGAAATACTCATCCACAACAAACTGAATATAATTACAACCCATTTTAAACTCCTTAATGGTGGTAATTGTTGAGTTTTATCAATATCCAATCGTAATAGACGGATTAGAATAAAGTAAATGAAAAAAATACCCAGGATTGAACTAAAAAATGACACAATCATTCTTGCTAGAAAAATATCCAAAGAGAAAGGTAAGAGAAAAATAATCAGAATGAAGATTGCTTCTGCCAGAAACTGAATGGGGGGAAACATCACTACGGTAGTTGCAGATTTAGTCATTTCGAAAAATGACTCGGGTCTTTCATTTGTAATTGGAATTTCTACTTCTTGTGTCATCATTTGGTGTTTAGGAACCAAAAATTTATTATAGAGATATACTCCAATCACGAAAAGTATAATTGGAAACAATGAAGAAATAATTAGAGAAATAGTTGATAATGGATTGAAAGCTACAATCCAACCGTCACCAACTAACAGTTGGACAACCATAGATGGAGAGAGAGTAAAAGGATTGAAGTTTATTATATCAATAATAATCTGAGGGAATCGATTGAAAAAATTAGTTCTGATTGCTGACAATATGAAAAAAATAACAGTAAAAATAGGAAATACCGCAATCGCTCCCACGAATTTTTTATTGTTTCTTAATAAGGACGAAAAAATAAGACCAATTCCCCAGGAAGCAAATATTAACATAAGTAATAGATAAAGAGAAGTGAGTACGGTATTTAATGATAGATCAAAGTCTGATCCCATAATAAAACCAAATATTAAAAGAAATACTAAGGATATTAATGTATAAACTAGATAAGCTAACATTTTTCCAATGAATAAATATAGATGTCCTGATTCTACACTATTCTTATCTTCTAAAAATTTATCTGCCAATATAGCTGAGTTAAACATTATTACAGAAAAAGAAATTATTCCTATAGTCATTATACCTTGACGAGGAGGTTCTATAATCGTTGAATCACGTAATAAAATAATAATATTAATTAAAAATGAAAAAAGAACAGGTAGGATAATTGTCAAGACTATAATTTCCTTACGCTTAAGAAAAGACAAAAAAGTTTCTTTTAACGACACCCAAGTTAATTCTAAGGGTGTTTTTAATCTAGATTTTTGAAGCATATTGAATTCCTCAATAAAAAAAAGTGGATAATTAAGGAGTTATTTACTTAAAATGTCCTTAATATCCTTTAACTCATTTAAGAGCTGTTGTTCAAAAGATCCACTAGACTTCCTGGGCTCTACAATACCAGTTTCAGGAGTTTCTGTAGTAGTGGCGTATTGATGACGAAATTGTCTTAAAACATCGAGAATTTCATCCCTAACCTCGAAATAGTTTGCAATACCCTCAATTTTTTCTTCGGGACCTGTTGCTTGTCCACTTTTACCAGCTGTTTCAATCTGAACAGTACCTATTCCAAAAATCCGATCATAAACACCATAGCGAGAACTGATGTTAGTAATCGTCCTGAAGGGGATATGTTTTTCCATTTTATTGATAATTCCCTTCTTAACAATTACTTCTCTCTCACCGATCTGATATTCAATACCCCGGACATAGAAGACAGTAAGGATAGCTGCACAAAGCATAATGATAAAGCTTAGAGTAAAATATATAGTCCATAGAAGGGTTCCATTATTCGTAAGAAACACGCTAAAATCTTTATCACCTGAATCTCCACCAATTCCTACCATAAAAGTCAAAAACAGGGTAAATAGGACAATTGCAGTTGTAATGCCTAGAAAGGTGGTTATATTATACAGAAACAATTTGTTTCTGAAAGCTGACAATGGTCGAAAGACAGCGTAGTTATCATTTTCATATTTCATTTGATTCATCTCTTTTTTTTCGTTGATATTCTGTAAAACCTTTTTTCACCAAAAGAAATTCATCTAGGATAGCTTGTTGAAGAACATCCTTTGATGGGGATTCCCCCCCGACTTCTCGGATTTGAGTAATAATATACTCACGAATCTCTTGAAAGACTCGCAAACCCTCGAGTTTTTCTTCCGATTTCCCTCCCTTTGTACCACTAGAACCAGATGTCTGAATGTTAATACATCCAATTTCAAAAACCCTATCTAAAAGACCTACTTCAGTTGAGATATTGGTGATGGTACGAAAGGGACAATGTTTGATGGTCTTATTGAATAGACCCTTTTTGACAATAATTTCATCCCCATGTACGGTATATTCTAACCCTTGGAAGTAAAGAACTAAAGAAAGTAGAACTAGTGGACCTATAATCAGTGTTGCAACAATAAACCATATTATAGCATAAAACTGGAATTCTGGTGTAGCGAAGAAAGGAGGATATCTTCTTCGCGCTGTAATCCCAATGAAAAATGTCGTAGATACAACTAACGCTAAAAGGGCAAGTATCCAGAAAATTACTAATTGAAGAATTTCCTTCCAAAGTAGAGCTTTGTCAGGATAGATTCTTCGGATTTTCGGTTTAGGAAATGTCCCCTCTCCACGAATTAAAGTTATACCTGGTCTTGTTCTCGACATTTATTTTGCTCCTTGTTTTCGAATTGTTTCAAACACATGATCGAATTGTAATCTAGTAGGAAAAGACTTGATTTTTTCATCAATTTGCAGGTTTCTCTCATCTATTATGAGTTGTAAGGTTTTACTACATTCTAATTGACATTTATCAGAACAATCGTGATCGTAGTAAGCAATAATACCGCTAAAAGGTGTGAAAACCAAAATAACCCAAGTATTGTTCACCCAATCAAAACATTTAAGAATACCTTTCTCTCTCTCAATGTCAGCATCAGTAAATTGTAAACGAAGAGTATTAGCAAGTTGAGTTAGCTCTTTCGTCAATTTCTTTCTGATTCGAGTCTTAACTTTACGAACATAACTGTCTTGCATCTCTAAACTGTCAGCAATTTTCTTATTTGATGAACCAGCAATCATAGAAGTGAAAACATCAATTTCCACATCTGATAGAACGCTTTTCATCTTATTTGACATTTGAATCGAATCCTGTTCGCTACTATTTTACAGGTACAACGCTACTATTTCTAGTATAAATAGTTATCGAACTAGGAAAAAAATTACCTTCAGATCCTTTACTCTTTATTAAACCCTTTTTTCCACTTTTTCTGCTTAATAATTTCCCCATTTCCAAAATTAGCTTTTCTCTAGATAAGTTTTGCCTGCTCCAGAAGTCATGGAGAGTCTATTAAGTGGTATGCCTGTAGATGTTATTGAAGGTATGATGAAAGGAGATAGTGATGGCCCTCCTCCTGAATTGATTAAAGAGGTTATGGGAGATGAATTTGGTCCGACTGCAAAACCTAAAGGTCTTCCTGAATATGATGCCACTGACCTAAAATTTAATTCTGAAGTAGCAAAGCGGATGGGAATCATCTATGGAGCTGCAGATGTAGGAATATGTGAGCTTGACGAAGAAATGTCATTGCTATATCCTGATAACATGATGGGAGGAGAAGTTACCTATCCTGAAGGAATGAAATATGCCATTGTAATGGTTATAGACATGGATTATGAGGGTATTAAAGCTTCTCCTCAATTACCTGCTGGTATTGCAACTGGTAATGGTTATTCTCGAATGGCTTTTGCTGTTGCTTGTTTAGCTGAATTCTTAAGAAACCTTGGCTATCGTGCTATTCCAGCTGGAAATGACGTTGGTCTCTCGGTTCCAATGGCAATAAAAGCTGGTCTAGGACAATTTGGTAGAAATGGATTACTAATCACCCCAAAGTACGGACAACGTGTACGTATTTGTAAAGTTTTAACTGATTTTCCTATGCAGGTTGATAAACCCAATAGAAGATTCAATAAAGCTGTTACAAATTTCTGTAAGGTATGTAAAAAGTGTTCGAAATATTGTCCTTCACAATCCATTACATACGATAAAAATCCTACTTGGGAGCCAAATTATAAAGCTGATACAGATCCCGACTATGATTACAAATCAAACCACAAAGGTATTTTCAAGTGGTATGTAGATGTTGAAGGTTGTTATGACTTTTGGCATAAGAATAGTGGTGACTGTTCGAATTGTATACGCGTTTGTCCTGGGACTAAACCTCCAGGTTTTGCACATGACATAGCTAGATTCTTTATTCAATACTTAGGTTTTTTCAATCCCCTTATGGTTCGATTAGATGATCTTATGTCAATGTTCCCTTGGTGTAACTACGGTAAGAAGTACGATGCTAATAAATTCTGGAAATCTCGTAAATGGCTTGGTAAACAACATTGACCGAAAGTACACGTGAGAAGATTTTATCATTTTCTTTGCCATATTTTGTAGTCAATAGTTACAAAAAAACTAAAGTAGATGATCTTGCTCAACAAATAGGTATCACTAAAAGACTATTTACAATTATTTTAATTCCAAACAAGATCTTCTTTTTGCTTGCGTAGAATTTGATAGTAATAGAGTTATTCAGAAGGTTAATTCATTAATCAACGATAACTCTCTTTCTTTTGCTAATAGATTAGGTGTTCTGTTCTTTCTCACTTATTATAAGATTGAAGAACGCAAGAAACTTTTTCCTGATATTAATCCCCTTAAACCTCCCAGTGAAATTATGACGCAATTAATTGTTAGAATTCAATCAGAATTACTGAACTTTGTAAAAATTCTTTTGACTGAGGGTATAAAAACTAATCACTTTAGAGAGGACTTAAACATTGAATGTACGTCAAACATTATCCTTTCTATGTTAATTGGTATACCTAATTTCAACTGCAATAATGAAAAACCTTCTGATCCTAATCATCTCATTCTTGAATCAGTTAAAATGGTTGTAAGGGGTATTTCGACGGACATAGGGTTAAAATTTTTTGATGAGATGGTAATTGAACCTTCTTATCAATCTTTTCTAAGGAAATAGATAGTCTACACCTCCAAATTGGTTAGAAGGATCTATAATTACCTTTGGATCATGTTTGCTTGCTAGTCTAGCTGGTGGTTTTATTCATAAAGTTATAAGCCTAAATAAACCCGAATCCGAGAAAAAGAAAAGTAAAAAGCGCTAGTAGGGCAATTCTCCTCTAATTTTGTAATAGATTGATAGAAATATTGGAAAATTTGAATCAGAAGTTCCAAAAAAAGAAGAGAAAACCATGGAACGAAAATCTCTGGCCTTCAAAATATATTTTATAAATTTCGATGCTCAGAGTCCTTCAACAGGTAGAACAAGGTGAATGATTCTATAGACCATTTAAAAAGACTAAAATTCATTAAAAAATATGAAATCGTCATTTTTTATTGCATTGTTCTTGGTATAACATGGACGGGGTGGTTTATGTTAGATACTTTCATTATGCCGCTTGTAGAGAATGGTACAAATTTCGAACAATTAATATTTGAACAGGGTCAATATCATTTAATTTTCATTTCACTTTTTAGCAGCTTTTCAGTTTTTGGTCCAGGAATAGCAGCATTCATCTCCATAGCCATTGTAGACGGAAAAACTGGTGTAAAGGAGTTACTTAAGAAAATCTTAGGTTGGCGCGTTCCTTTATTTTGGTATGTAGTAGCTTTACTGCTTCCTGTAGTAATAAAATATAGTAGTTATGTCTTTAATGACCTTTTTTTAGGTGGGACAGTGAGTCTGGATGTTGCAGCAATTTCGTCCTTAATGTTTGTTTCAGTATTTATTGAGCAGTTAATACCATCAGGAGGGCAAGAGGAAATAGGATGGACTGGATTTGCCCAATTGAAACTGCAAGAACGTTATAGTGTTTTTCAATCAACTTTAATCAAGGTTATTATGGGGTGGGTATGGCATTTACCTCTATATCTGATATTCTCTTGGAATAATTTATTCGGGGGAGATATCTGGCTGTTTCTCTGGTATTACATCCCAATAGGTTTTATTTATACCTGGTTATTCAATAATACCGATAGTATCCTCATTCCCGCATTGTTACATGCTTCATTTAACACAGTAGGTAGACATGCAATTCTGTCATTCAGATCCAACAATGATGTAATCCTTATGGTAATTGTGATCGGTATAATCATGTACGTGATTGTTGCTTTACTTTTTGTAAAATATGGCAGAAACCTTACCACCAAAAATCTACCAAGCCTAGCCTCTGAAAAAACGGCTTCAAGTAGTTGATACTAAAACAGTGTCTAAGAATTTTTCTGCAAGAATAATCCAAATTTCCAGAGCAATTTCGAAAGAAAAACCATAAACAGGTATGTTACTTATTCCGTCTCTAAGAGAAATAAACATTGCAGCAACTAAATCTGAATCCAGATCTTCACGGATTATTCCCTGCTTTTTTTTGTTATCCATAAATTCTATACGTCGTGAAAAGGCTTTTTTGTTTCTGATGGTAAAATTTTCCCTTAATTCGTTGTTCTCGTTCGCTAAATTCATAACATCATTACTGAATCTTAATGAGTTAGTCATACTTCGATATAACTCTTTAAAGAATTTTTCTGATGCAAAAACATTCAGATCTTCCTCAATCAGCGATAATATCTTATTTTGTCTTACTTCTATGCGGTAATCGAATGCGGCAAAGAATATTTTCTCTTTATTGTCAAAATAGTTATACAAGGTTGTTTTACTAATCCCTAAACTGGCTGCAATCTCATTCATTGTCGTTTTATGATAACCCTTCTCCAGAAATGCCTCTAGAGCTTTTTCTGATATTTTTTCTCGTACATGGTCGTCATAACCTTCAAAGACTTTGGGCATAATTGTTCGTGGAATACATTATCTGACGTTTTTTAAAGTTGACGCTATAGTAAGTTTTTTGAACTCGAAAGTCCATTTTTATTTCAAAATAGTAATTATTTCTAAGTAAAATGGAGATCAGAATAATGAATAACTACCAACCAAATTCAAAATCAACATATATAAAACATTTTCGAGATATTTCAAAAGATTTAATGTCTCAAGTGGGTGGCAAAGGGGCAAATTTAAGTTATTTATATCAACGGGGGTTTCCAGTCCCCGAAGGATTCATTGTATTTTCAAATGCTTTTGAAAATGATGAATTAAAACCTACAGCATGGAATAAAATCCAAGAAAAACTAACCTCATTTATGAACAAAAACAAGGACAAAAAATTTGCAGTTAGAAGCAGCGCTCTTGTCGAAGACTCCTCAGAAGCTTCATTTGGAGGACAATTTGATACATTTCTCAATATAAGGAGTATGAGTGCCATTAAACAAGCAATTAAAGATGTGTATAATAGTAGGAAAAATGAACGAGTGAAAACATATAGTCAAGCTAAAGGAATTACCGTAGAAAATGAGATGGCTATTGTACTTCAGGTAATGATTCCCTCGGAGATTTCGGGTGTAATATTCACAGCAGATCCTATTACTGGAAATGATCTTATCATAAAAGGTAACTATATCTATGGATTAGGAGATAAACTAGTTTCAGGAGAAGTAGATGCCTTTGAATTTACAATAGAAAAGAATTCAAGTGAATATCAAGGTAGTATTGAACTTAAAAAATATCGTAGGAAAATACTTAAGCTAATAAAGAGAATAGAAAGGGAATTTAGAAGCCCCCTTGATATTGAATGGTGCATATATAATAATACTGTTTACATACTTCAATCTCGACCAATAACTAATCTGATAACTTTAAATCTCATAAATGGTGAGACTAACGATAGTTTAATTGGGAATTATCTATGGTCTAATTCAAATGCAGCAGAAGCTGTTCCTGATGTGATGACTCCATTTACTTGGTCATTTTGGAAAATGTTTCATTTCGAAACTTCACCACTGAAGACAATGAGGAATTATCCTTTTGCTGGGAATATTTGTGGTAGAGCATATTTTAATTTCAGTTTGTTGTTTTCATTCTATAAAATGATAAGTAGAAATCCTGATCGTGCAATACAGGGAACAGAAGCTTTGCTTGGTCGTATACCGAAGGAAATGTCCCGAAATCTGATGATAATCCCTTTTAGTAAAAAATTACTGATTAAAGTAGTACTTGGTAGCATTCCAGCACAGCGAAAGTACAAAAAGTTGCAAAAACAGTTACCTGCGTACACTAAAGAAGCTCCTGAAATTTGTAGATCTATGGAAAAAGAATTTTTACAGAAGAATACTTTGAGAGAGTTGGATAATATATGGAATATAAAACTTAAACCATACCTCCTTTTATCACTGTTCATGATTCGTGCAGGCATGAATCTTTTTTCCGATCCGTATTCAAAACTGAAAAACGAATTAACAAAATTAATAGGAGAACAAGGGGCAACTGAATTATTATCAAACTTAAGTGGTAATAATGACTATTTAGAAAGTATGGGACCAGTCATAGGTTTATTTAAAATCCAAAGGGGGAAAATAAGAAGAGAAGAATACTTACAACAATACGGCCATCGAGGTCCTCATGAATGTGAACTATCACTACCTCGTCCTTCTGAAAATCCGAAGTGGATTGATGATCAGCTCAAGGAATATTCAAGTTCAAATCTAGATGTAGATGCCATGATAAAGGCGCATCGTGGACGTTTTGAAGAATCGTGGAAAAATTTTGTATCTCGATATCCTAAGAAATCAAAGAAGATCACTAAAAAATTGGAACAAGTTAGAATTGGGGCTTACAAGAGGGAAGCATCACGATCAGAGACAATCAGAGTCGTTGGATTATTACGTTCTTTTTTGCTTCATATTGGTTCATTAACTGGAATTACCAATGATATTTTCTTTCTAACACTAGAAGAATTAGAGAAATTATTAAGAGAAGATGATAGATCATTTTTTTCCTATATTCCAGCTAGAAAAGAGACTTATGAGCGATATCTTTCGTTTCCGCCCTATCCAGTATTTATCAAAGGTTCCTTCAATCCTAAGCAATGGTTTGAAAATCCCACTCGTCGTAGTGATTTTTATGATGCAACGGCAACAGAGGATATCTCACAAATAATA
This sequence comes from Candidatus Hodarchaeota archaeon, assembly GCA_016840305.1. Next base: position 1,862 of record JAEOSP010000059.1, on the reverse strand, counting down.
GATTATACACGGATAGAAGGATTTCCAGGTGCAGTGGGAAGAGTAGAAGGAGTTGTAAGAGTTATTTTTACCCCTGAAGAGGGTGATGAACTTATTGAAGGAGAAATCCTCGTTACTCCCCTAACGAATGTTGGTTGGACACCACTATTCCCCCGTGCTAAAGCAATTATAACTGATACAGGAGCACCCCTTTCACATGCAGCAATCGTTGCACGTGAATTAGGTATACCTGCAGTAGTTGGAACAGGAGATGCTACAATGCGCTTAAAGACGGGTGACCGTGTTATAGTGGATGGTGGAGCAGGAATAGTTACTATTGTTTCTGAATCTTAGCAATATGAATTAACTCAAATCCAACAAAAAGAAAAATAAAAAGTGGGGGTTACCATTTGAAAAAAACTAAAAGATTCAAGTTTACTCCTAATGGTCTCAGATGAAAGGTGAGGAATAGCAGAAATAAATTCTTATGGATGATATGCTGGGAAAGATAACTATATTAATGTTATTCGCCTATTTATTATCGAAATATGATGTCAAAGAAAAATACTCGTTCAAATCCACGTTTGATGATGAAATATATTGAAAGAAGTAATACAGCGAATAAGCTTACAACCGAATATGTGAATGATTTATTTGGAAAATATTGTCGGCGAATATTCTTCTAACCAAATATATGAATGAATTAAAAGCAAAACATTGTCGACAAAATTTCTAAGTATTTGGTTAATGTGCTGAAAGTGAGTGTGTGATTTATACGAAATCAATTATACCGATAATTTTTTGCATTTCTTTAATTTTAACATCTGAAAAAACCGAATGTTGTTTCGTTTCTGAGCGACTCATCGAAAACATCAAATTATTATTTTCGTATTGTAAAAATGGTGAGTCTAGCTTCTAGGCGTTCGACACAAGAAGGTACTACACGATGTAGTCCTTGCTCGGCCTAAACGTTCTAGTACTCATAATATTTTAGTAGAATGGTACTATGTCTCAAAGGTACATCCACTAAAATAAGGATTGAAACAATTGGTGGTCTCATTCACAAAGTTATAAGCCTAGATAAGCCCAAATCGGGTATGTCTCGTACATTATTGCTCATTTTATTTTCCCCTTAATTTTATCAAAGAATTACTCTCTTTTTTCATTTTGTTAAAATTCCTTGCAAATCTATAATCTCTTAGCCATTTTTTACGTTTATAATCCAAAAAATACAAGATCATTTTTATTTTTTTATTTTTATACCAAATACGTTTTGTAAATAGTTATAGTTAAGAGAATAATACCTTGTCTTTAGCTTTTTTTTATCATCCTCCCTTTCTTCCCAGAGGACAAGTTTAATATTTTCCAACTTTCGAATATGATGATGTATTGTTGTCTTCCCCTTGTCGAGGGCATCACTCATTTGTTTAAGAGTGAGTTCCTTGTTTGTCAATAAAAGAAGAAATATTGCTAGCCTACTATCATCTTTAAGAACTTTGAAGATCTGAAGTGAGATGTCTTCGATTTTTTGTAGTTGCGGATCTGACAAAAATTTCCCTTCTGAATAGACTCTACAATTCATATATGATGAAATTACAAAAAAAAGCTATTAATTATCTTATATACAAAACCCTTTTAAGTGTATACTATATATCATGTTTTCACCAAAAGCTGGAGAAATTATTAAATTTTTCCCTTTTTGCATCGAAAGTTAGATTTAAAACGGATTTGAAAACGACGTGATGGAAGACCAGAAAAACAGATTTAATAAGATAATGACTTTCCATGAGTCAATATTCTTTATTTGTCTTCAAGGTCTTTCTTTCCGAAGAAATTTTATTAATATCATGCTAAAACAGTTTCTGACACAGAAAACCGGATTT
>JAEOSP010000605.1 GCA_016840305.1 Candidatus Hodarchaeota archaeon | reverse complement strand
GCTATCATATTGTTTGATGAAATTGATTCAATTGCGCCTGTCAGAGGTAAATCTTTTGATTCTGGTGTTACAGAAAGAATGATAAGTCAATTTTTAACCGAATTGGATGGCTTAGAAGAATTAAAAGGAGTCGTTGTTATTGCAGCTACTAATCGACCTGATATGATTGATCCAGCATTACTGAGGCCTGGAAGATTTGACAAAATCATCAGTATTGGGCTTCCAAATGAAGTTTCACGATTGGAAATTTTTAAAATCCACTCTGCAAGAATTCCATTAGCTAGCGATGTTGATCTACAAAAATTATCAGCGAAAACTGAGAATTTTTCAGGTGCTGACATTTATGCCCTTTGTAATGAAGCGGTGATGCTAGCAATAGAAGAATTTATACCTGAACTAGATCACGAGATATCAGAAGATAAAATGTCTACCTATAAAGTTTCAGCTAAAAATTTTGAAGAGGCACACAAGAAACTTTTATCCACTCGTAAAGCAGGGCGTATCAGTAGTCCTGAGGATAAAGCTCGGGCTATGCAAGAGGAAATCGACAAAGTATCATTCCTTTAACTGGAATGTGATACTCCCTTCCTTTTTTTTCAACTGTGAAGAAAACATTTTTTAGGGAGTTCTGTCCTAATCTTTGATTATGCAAGAACCACCAATTGATTTTGAAATTCGCGATGTTATTGATGTCGATCTAGAAGGCGGTACCTTGATCGAATGTTTCCCTTCCACTAGTAGCTTGGCCTTGATTATTGCAAACATAATTCTAGAGGCAGAGGGAAAGGTAGACGATTGGAAATACGATCAAGTCGCAGTAGGGGATAGTAGTCAGCTACCATCTGTTTGTGTAGTTTATTACAATAAGCCGAAATTCCCTATTAGAATTTATGCTAATGCTGATGCTAAAATTGCTCTTTTAGCTTCAGAAATCCCCCAGTACCCCCCTATTACACGTGATATTGGAAGAAAGATTTTCCAATGGACAAAAGATAAGGGAATCAATCGTATTATTTCGATTGAAGGATTTATTAGTGATTACAAATACGGCCCATCTCAACTTCCAATGCGAGTTTACGGAGTGGGAACAACGGAAAGTTGCAGGGAAGAGCTATTTTCTAAACAGATTCCTCCCCTCAATCAAGGAGTGATAAAGGGTCTTAGTGCAGTCTTGCTGAATGAGGGTTGGTTCAATAAATCTGATGTAATTGTCCTTTTAGGAGAAGTGAGACAACACTTTCCTGAGATAAGAACAGCAGCAAGAATAATTGAAGTATTAAACCAGATTATCCCCCCATTGGATATACGGATCGAACCCATTTTAGCTCAAGCTGAAAAAATCGAACAATCTGCTCTTCTAATGCGTGATCAGGCAAGTGCTGCTATAGAAACTGAAACGCCTCAAATAAAGGATAAAACGTACATTTAAGTTAACCTTTATCGATAATTAAGTGTACTCCTCAATTAACAGAGCAATGTGATTTTGAAGCTCATCACATTCATCTCCCACAGCTGAAAGTCTTTCCCAAGCATCTTCTGTTAATGCATAGTATTGTAAACGACTTGGGAGTAGTAAATTCCATTCATATGCTCCCATTTGAAAACTAGGAGCGTCATCAAGTATAATATGAAACTCTAAAGATAATTGAAGATAAACTCTTTGTTCTGTGTCTGAAAGAGCTATATTTGGAACTGGAGGAGGAAAATTTGTTATTTTGGGGAGATTTCTCTTAGGATTTTCTGAGATCACATCAGGATCTTCAAAAGACATGGAGTGAATCACCTAGTGAATATTTACAATATTCAAGATAGTTTAAAGTTTCCGATACAATTGTCAGCAGAATTAAGCTGGACGAGATTTAAAAAAAATAGGAAAGTGAACTAATATCCATGAACAAACGAAAAACTACATTAATTGTACTTTTTTCTATTTTTCAACTTTTGGAGCTAGTATTGAAGTTTTTCCACCCATATATGGCTGTAAGACCGTTGGTATTCCTACAGATCCATCCTTTTTTTGGTAATTCTCCAATATTGCACAAATAGTTCTTTCTGTAGCAACAGCTGTAGAATTCAACGTATGAGCAAGCATTTTATCCCCACCAGCTTTTCCGATAGTTATATTTAGCTTTCGTGCTTGATAGTCGGTCACATTAGAACAAGAAACAAGCTCTCTATAGGATTTTTGTGCAGGGAACCAAGCTTCTAAATCGTATTTTTTTGCTGCATTCGCATTCAATTCGCCAGATGCAATATTAACTATTCGATATGGGATTTTTAGTCCCTGGTAAATTTTTTCTGCATTGTGAATCATTTCCTCATGCATCTCCTCAGATTTCTCTGGATGAGCAAATACGAATTGTTCAACCTTTTCAAAGTGATGAACACGAAAGATCCCTTTGGTATCTTTGCCGTGACTACCTGCTTCCCTTCGGTAACATTGAGATAAGCCGCAATATTTTCGAGGAAGTGTATCAATATCTATTAGTTCATCCGTGTGCAATGCTACTAGTGTTTGTTCTGAAGTGGCAATAAAATACACATTTTCTTTCTCATCGTGATATAGTTGTTCTTCAAAATCAGCGAGTTCACTAGCACCTTCCATCACATGTTTACGTAAAAAAGGAGGTGTCCAGAAAGGAGTAAAACCTTCGTCTTCAACAAGTATGTTTAGGGAATATTGAATTAGAGCGAGTTTGAGAAATACAAGATCATTTTTCAGATAAAATGTTCTTGATCCACTTACCTCAGCTGCTTTATCAATCTCAGCAATATCCAGATTTTCAACTAATTCAGTGTGGCTTTGAACTGGGAATTTGAAGCTGGGTTTTTTTCCCCAAGTACGTATTGTTTCATCTCCTTCCTCTGTTTCAGCTATTGGTACACCAGGTAATAGAATATTGCCAATTGCATATCTGAGTTCATCTCGTTCTTTCAGAACTATTGAAGATTGATCTTCTAGCTGGGAGATTTCCTTCTTAATATCACTCACCCGTTTTGTTAAGGATGAAATATCTTCACCTTTCTTTTTCATTGACCCAATATCACGACTGATTTGATTTCTAACCTTCCGAAGGTCATTCACTTGTTGTAGCAAATATCGCCACTTTTCATCAAGAACCACAACTTTATCAACACGCTTTGGGTCTTTGAAGCGTTTTTTTTCTGATTCTTTTATAATTTCGGGATTTTCTCTGAAAACCTTAATATCTATCACTCTAATTCATCCTTGAACGCGTAATTTAACATCATCTGTAGATATAAGTCAAATTAAGCAACTGGATATCTATTTAATAAGTCGGAACTATCAAAAAAAAAATCAAAGAATAAAAAAAAGATAATTAAGAAGGACTAATACTTAGACGTATCTACGTCCTTCGTCTCTCCATTGTTTTACTCTGCTTTCAGAGTCCATTTCTCCCTTAACTTCCTTTAGATCGCACTTCACACCCACACGATACCCTGCTTTGACCAAATAACCAGCTTTGCAAATTCCACGAGCTTGACGGCCAGCAGTTCGTTGAGAGATGAGACTAGACCCCGATGCGAATGTGAGAACAGCAGTTTTTGCTGCTTCATTGATCTCAAGTGTTGCTTCTTCATTCCCACCCAATTCGGTGAATTCCCCACCTACATAATAAAGTGTATATTGACTCTTTCTAGTAGGAACAGGAGCAGTAGCTGCCATTCCGAACTGCGTAGCAGCAGGTTCGCGTTTGGGTTCAGGTTTAGGCTCGGGTTTTGGATGAGTTACAGTTTTGATTGGGGGAGGACTTGGTACTTTATGAGTAGGTTCTCTAGGAGGACCAGAATATACCGATGGAGTACTTGATGTAGGCGGAGGTGCTAATTCTGGAGGAGGAGAAACTGTTCTTTCAGAGGCTGACAAGTTTTTTATTGAACCTGATAACGCTCCACTGACTTCAGAAGCATCACCTTTTCTCACCTCTCCTTCAGCAATAGTATCAATCAATTTCCAAAATCCTTCAGGTTCATAGCCTTCTCCGATTTGGTAAATCATTGGGGTTCGATCACGATCAACATCCAGTTTTCGTGCAACACGATTTCCTGCTATTTTTTCACCAATTTGTGAACTAGATCCTACCCATACATACAAATCATGATAGGTATCAACAACAAAAACATCGTCCGAAACGAAACTTTTCCTACTTAATGGAACATTTTCGATGACTATATCATCAGAAGATGAACCATCGGTCAGATCAGCATCACGAACACGATAAAGAGCATAAGATATCTCTTCTTTGTTGACTTCCACATGTTTTAAAAAGCCCGGTGTGTCACCTGTGACAACAACGAACTCTAATAATCCTTTGAATTCCGCCGATTCATTGCCTTCGGTTTCTGTATCGATATCGATCTCTTTATCGGCGATATCTAACTGTTTGGCAGCCCAAGCACCAACAGCACGATCATCTGCGAAGGCTTGTGATCCTAACCAAATGAAAACTTTCTTTTTTAGACCTGCAGAAACATCGGAATTATCTATGAGGTACACATCCCCGTTAAGGAATTCATACTTCCCATTTGACGGAGTTACTTCAACCAACTTTTTTCCTTGAATATGTAAGACACGCAATAATTCTACACCTTTTTAACGTAAGTATAAGCAATCTTTTTTATGTAAAACATACAATTGAATATGAATGTCATATAACTGTTTCAGTATGACTTTCCTTCATAATCATTATTTATGAATCTACTTAAATAACCTATTCTTTTACTCGATCTTTCGTAATTTGTTACAGCTTTTTTAATTCTGATTTTCTTGAATCGCTTCCAACTCTGCAATTTTTTCTTGCAATCTTCGAACTTGATACGTTAGGACTTGATTTTGAGTAAGAAGATCCATCACAAAATCTTTAAGTTTTCTAACCTCTCTTTCTTCATGTGTTGCTAGATCAATAGCAATATTGACAGTTGAACGGAGATCTTCAAGTAATTCATCAAAAAGATTCGTAGGAAATTCACCCTCATTTTCTTTCTGAAAAGCTTTCCAATTATAAACCCATTCTTCTAAAGAAGATTCGATGAATTGAAGAAAGGCCTCTTCTTTCAAATAAGGTAAGTCATGAGGAAATAAGAGATATATATTTGTAACCCTTCCAACCTCTGCAATTCGAGGATCAGTGCTACTAGGGGCTGGAATCAGAAAATCATAAGCACAATGTATTAAATCTTCACGATTAGGGACTTTCAAAGGCTGTTTAAAACCCAATATAAATTCGTTGATTTTTCCCATATAGGAGATGGTTTGTCCTTGAACTGCTACCATCAAAGCTGTTTCCTCGTCGAGAACAGAATTATAAACAACTTTAGGTCCTAATTTATCGTCAAAGATAGAGAAAATTATACCTATTAAGTTCTCCCGTTGCTTATTACGAATTTCTCTCCAAGGTTGAAATTTTACGGCAACCTCTGTCACATCCACCATCTCATCTGCTAATATGACATACAAATCTCTATTATATTTTTGGTAATATAAACGAGTAAATGCTAATGAAGGCATTTCACGGTGGAATATAGATGTACTATCAGAGTCAAGTTTTGAGTCATTAAAAAGTTCTGCTATTAATTTATCTTCACCAGTTTTAGTTAAGACTGTTTTTTGTTTATCTAACTTCTGATCAAAAATATATAATCCCTGCTCATTAACTAACCAAAATCTGTAGAAGTTACCTGCCATAGCAATGATTCACCTATTCAATTGATATTCATTTACGACTTATTCTTAGTAAATCATCTTGCTCTGCTTCAATAAGTAAGTTGATATGGATAGCACGATCAAGGAAGTTTATTGCTTCACTTCTCTCATATTTTTCAGATAGATGAGTAATTATCTGTTCTGAGAAGAAATAATTCATTCCTTCAATATTAAACATGATACTCTTTATTGATTTGAGCATCTTGCTTTCCTTTCTGTCTAACTTGATGGAGTCAAGTGTTAATACACCTTCATTGAGTACAAACGCGCAGAAATAATGGAGGGGTACATATTTTCTAACCATCTTCTTAACTACTGTACTAGGAATTTGATCACTGCTATAGAAGTCTTTTAGCTCATTAACAAATTTATCCTCCAATTCATTTCCAAGAGTTTTTAATCGGGACTGGAAATAATCTGGTAATTTAGCTTCAGATATTATGATTAAACTAGAGTAGTTTCCATGCCATACAAGCATGTGCAAACCCTCTCTACTCATCACTTCAAGCTTATCCTTGGTTTGTACTTCATCACCTTCAGCTTGGGAGGTCATACTTTCCGATAATTCTTCTAGAAATGAAGACATTGCAGCAGACATACCAGACAAGGCATCTGTATCTGCTTGGAGCTCAGCAATAGTTTTTTCTGCATAAAACTGTAAACCTGATTGGTGACGAGCGATAATCAATCGAATAGACTTAATATCCTCAAATTTTTGTTCTGTTGCCCATTGATCGGCTTCAATCCTAAGTTTCTTAGACTTTCGGCGTCTAGTAACTGGAACAGCTACAGCTATTATGATTATAAGTCCTATTAGAAAAGGAAGGATTGTTTGAAAGAAATCAATCAACATTTGAATTGTAGGAGGTTGTATTGGAGGAAATATTGCTGAATCCATAGAAGTAGCTAAGGGTAAACCTGAATCTGATGCAGGAACTGCTACACCGATAGCTATAAAACGAACGGCGTTCTGTGTTTGATCCCCAGAAATTGTGTACGTAGCTTGTTGAGTTGCATCTGTGGCAATTGCATCACTCAAAGTTAGCGTAGTCCCATTTCGATATTCTATTTCAACTTCGAATAGTACGTTAATCCCTTCTAGTGAAGCAAGATTAATGCTAGCTCCCCTGCCAATACTCTGCAGATTTGCGTAATTCAAGGTAGCAACAATATCTACACTATCACCCCAAACAATAGTCTCCTGGAGAATTTCTAGGAAAACACTTATTTCTCGACCTTGGAGAGTGATTAGGAAGCTTATGTTCTGAGGATGATAACCATGGGTAATAATTTGTAATGTTAAGTTATAAGTCCCCCAATGATATCCAGTTGTGGTGAAATTGATCGAAAAAGGTAAAACAGATAGATCTATTAGAAGCTTCTCGCTAGAAACTTCGCTACCATTCATCCACAAAACTGTGGAATTAATAAAAGCAATAGTCCCGTTCTCGAATGTGCGATAACCCCCACCTTTAAGATAGAGCATATCCTCCACAAGAAGAGAATTTTGAAACGTGAAATCAGTAGTATTTAGTTGTAAAGTCGGCATAATTGAGATATTGAATGTAAGGACATAACGAAGTTCCCCGAAGTTAGTAGTGGCAAGTGTTACAGTAACCCAGTAGATTCCTAGTTCATTTGCATGTATCGTAAAAACATGTGTTCCATTAGGATTAGTGGTGGAGAGGGAGACTAAGTTCTCACCTGTACCTTCATAATCAGGGTTTGGATCCACGATTCCTGTCGAATTAATTGTATCATTCCAATGAACTCTAAAATTGTAATATTTCGAATAGTAGATTGGTTCGAGATTTCCTATAACGGAATTATTAGTTGGAGAAGGTACTGAACCAAATTCAGTTGGAACTGGTAGTATTATGACTCGTAACACATGAACCTCTGTTGTAGAAACGTTCGATTGAAAAGTAATAGTTACACTGACATTATCAACGATGTCAGCAAGGATTCTAAATGTATAATTACCATTATCGTATCCTAAAAACTGCACCCAAGTTTCTGATGTCATGATATCATTACTGTTAATTCTTAGTGGCACAGCAGTAGTATTAGCTTGATTACTAGGAACAGTTCGCCAGATAGCAGATATATTTACATCTTGTGTCCATATTGTAACAGTTGAGTTGGGTGCAGAGATGATTTCAGACTCTGCTACCCTAATAATAAAAGTGACTGTGTAGTTGATTGGTAAATAATTTGCTAATTGAAAACGAATTGAAAGATCAGGAGTAGTGCCTACTGACCAAGCTGTATAATTAAAGAGATGATACCCATTGGTTGCATTTTCAAAGAACACAGTACTTGGAAGATTTCCAATAAAATCATTAACGGTAATTGGGGTGTTATTATCAAAATCTTTTATGTAGACATAAAAGTAATATGTTTCAGCGTAAGAAATAAAGTCAGGGTTACTAGTCCATCCATTTGGATGGCTAGAAAGAACATTATCAATAGCCAATGCCCGATCGTATGTTTCAAAATGTAAAGTTAGGTTTATTGAAGAATAGTAGGCATTTCTAAATGTTAAATTGACATTAAAAACTCCTGTAGTCGCTTCCATGAAGTAAAAGTAATGTGTTCCATTAACTGCGATGGAAGAAAGAAATTCTACCCCTGAACTATTAGTTGTAACTCCGTCTGAATCATTGAGATACTCGTTATATTCACTACTCCATACGACCCAGAAATATAACGGATTGCCAGTTTGTATGGTTCCATTGATAGGGGGGGTTCCAGTACTCAAACTACTAGAATAAGCAGTGAAACTCGATGAAGCTGGTTCAATAGTATAATTCACTAAAAATGTAAGTGTAGAATAATTCTCATGAGAGAATGTGATCTGGAGGAGGAATGTACCAATCTCAGAACCGTCAAATACTAT
>JAEOSP010000058.1 GCA_016840305.1 Candidatus Hodarchaeota archaeon | reverse complement strand
GTTGCAATGATCAATTTAGATGGTTTAATTGGACATATCCCAAAACATATCCCTTGCAGCGGAATAGAGGAATTGTATTCCATGGTAAACGAACTGCGAAATGAGTTGCTATATGACCCTAAAATCTCTAAAAACATTATTACAGCAAGTGATAATTATCCATTTTTCTTGAAAGGTATACCCAATGTATGTATCTTTGGAGAAAAACCTGACCCAAGAGTAGGAAGAGGCTATGGACACACATCAGCTGATACTTTTGATAAGATCAGTAAACTTGATGCTAAAATATCTACAGCTTTTGCATTTACATTTATTGATGCTTTTAGCAGAATGAAAGAAATGCCTTTGAGATTAAAAGAAGGTGAAGTAGTCAAGATACTACAGGATGCTAAATTGGAAGATAACCTAAGGTTGCTTGAAAAATGGCCTTTCAAATAGGGTTATTCTTCTTTTCTTATTTTTACGAATAATTTTCCTACTTTTTGTTGGTAAGCTCTATATTCATCTCCAAAAACTTCAATTAAAGCATCTTCTTCAAACTTTGTTGATAGCAAATAACCAGGGATCCCAAGAATAAGAATAAACAAATAAGGAGATAAAGCAACCAAAGGAATTCCAATGAAACCAGATATGTATAAGAAGTAGGAGGGGTGACGGATAATTGCATGACCCCAGTCTGTTGAAAGCTTAGCTTCATCTCTAGCCAAATAGATCCCTCTCCCTATTCTTCCCAAACATCCAATGATTAAACCAACTGACATTATTATAATGCCTATAATGACCAAAGGTATAGCAACCTCCTCAGGTATGTTTTCAAGTACAAAAATATTCTTTCCTGAAGATAATACAACTATAGGACTGAAAATCATATAAAACCAGAATATAAATGTAGCAACAACAACAGAGAGGCTTTCTAGTGTTGATTTGAAGTTAGGGGTAGGATATGATGCTGATCCTTTTCTTATCAGCATAATTATGTCAAATGGTATATGAGATAAAATGTATACTGTAAGATAAGCTAAAAAGAAGTAATTTGAAAGATCTGAAACCAACACCATTCATGAACATTTTTGTTCTTGATTTTTAAATGTATAGTGGCTTTAACTTGTTTTCTTATTCAGAATACCTTGAATAGATTTACTCCTCTTCTAATAGCTCTTTTTAATATCCAACTTACTAAATTCTTTGGAGATTTTTTGATTTCTTTTGGGTTCCGATCTACTAAACTCATAGCATCCTTTGGGCAGACAAGAGCGCATACACCACATCCTACACATTTATCATTTGCAATGCATTTCTTATCTACTATTGATAGCGCATCAAATTGGCATCTATCAATACATTTTCCACAACCTATGCATGAATCTACTTCTATGTCAATAACATAATCTGATTTGACAAAAGCTTGAGGTTGTCCCCATTCTACAAAACCACGAAGTACACCACAACAACATGTACAGCAATTGCAGATATAGGTATGCCCTGATTCTATATTCATAGAAGTATGAACTAACCCTGCTTCTTCGGTTTCCTTTAAAATCTTCAAGGCTTCATCCTGTGTAATAGGAGTTGTTTGATGGCTTCCTTCATATCGATCTTCATGCCTAGAGAATAACATACAAACTCTATCTGGATACTCACAAGAATCATCACCAATCATATCTTGCTGAATCTTACAAATGCAGTCCCTAATTCCCCAACTTTTAGCATTCATGATCATCTCTTCAGCTTGACTATAAGAGTGAATTTCTAATTCTGTCTTTATTACACTCTTTACGGGGACAATTTTTGTAATAGCAGGTTTCTTACTAAATAATATATCTCCTTTACATTTCTGAATGTACTCTTCAAATAACTCAGCAAATTCTGGATCCATCCTATGTATTTGTTCCTCATAAACACCTACTACAAATGGTAGCAGACCATACTTGATTTCACCCTTAGAAGATTTTGTCATGCGAATTTGACCTTTTGATTCCATTATCTCAAGTTTTTCAGCTAGTTCTTTTTCAGGAATCTTGAGTCTTTTAGACATTTTTTCAACAGTTTCGGTAGATAATTTCAGTTTGCTAGTTAATTCTGCTTCATCAGGCTCATATATCCATTCTAAAAGTCGAATATGTGTTCCATCTTCAACTTCTGGAAAACCTTGAGGAATTGTATTGAAAACCTTAGATAATTTTTGATAAGGAGATTGATTCTTCTTTGTAGCTTCTATCAAATTGAGGACCCCTCAGTCTTATTCATTGAAAAATCACTTATTATTAAAGTATGGCTTTATAAACAACGTAGATTTTCTCAAAGATCTAAAAATAACTAAAAGAATATAAACGAAAATCGGTTAATATATTTTAAACATATCTGGGGGTATTAAATGAACAATCCAAGTGGTATCAAAAAGGTTGAGTATCAGTGTAACAAATGCCAAAAACACCGTAATTTAAAT
>JAEOSP010000604.1 GCA_016840305.1 Candidatus Hodarchaeota archaeon | reverse complement strand
TTGTGGATCTTTCAGTATTGAAATTCTCTTTATGTGACTTTTAATCAGTTTCAAATTTTAATAATACTATGGGAGTTCTGCGAAATAAAGCTTTTAATAGTTCTATTCTTTAGAAATAATGAAAAACAGTAAATTAGAGTCATACACTAAGGCGGAAACAATATGGTAGAAATTGATTGGAATTTTTATATCATATCATTAATCGGAGCATTAATAATAGGTGTTATCGGTGGATTAATTCTTGATTGGATACGAATATACCTAAAAATTAAATGGAGAGAAACTTCAGGAGATAAAAGAGAAATAAATGAGGTTTTGCGTAGGATACGTAAAGGTGGGAGAATATACCAATACGAAAAAGATTGGCTAAAAAGAGGATCGTCGGATAATCATTTTATTGCTACTTTTATTGGTGATTTGATAAGGGAACAGGATTTTATAGATATTCAAAATTCTATTAACATTATTTCCAAATATAGATGGTTTTCAAATATTAAAAAGTTTTGGGAAGTTAGAGAGAAAATATTAGATCTAAATGGAAAGATTAATGAGATTTATGAGAGTAAACCAATCTTCATACTTAACGAACAATCTATTTCTTTAAATTCTAAAGATATATTGATTAATGAATTTATTAAGAATGTGAATGAATGTCTTAAGCTTTATTTTGAGATAATAGTAATAGAATATAGATAGAGATAAAGAAATTATTTTAATGGGAATATTCTAATAAATCTTGATTTTTTCCCTTTTTCTATAGTCGGGGTATCCTTAAGATACATATAGAAATTCACATTAATACTATAATGTTATTAACTTGGCAATTTTACTCAAATAAGGCTTTAGGTCTTGAAGCGAATTCAAAGATTTTTTCTACAACTTCTCTGTCAATTTCTTGATTTGACATATTCAATAATTGCCGAACTAAAGGAGGAGGTCGGGATTTAAGTTTGTCTACTTCTTTTCTATTAATATGTCCTTCCGCTCTTTTTCTAATAGCGTTTAACTTTCTTTCGGGGGAATTTTTGTATTTCTCTTCAAAATTATACCAATCACCATGAATTTCCAATTCAATTACTTTTTTTTCCCAGAATTCTCTAGAATAATAGTTACTGATAACGTCTAACAATTCTTGATAGCTGCTCCACCCATTTTCTTTAGCTAAAGCATAAACTCCTGTTTGATAATATGTCAGAGGAATATCTGAAATCTCAGAATGTGCTTCAAAACTACTTTTTTTCAATGAAACTATGTGATTACCTGCTGCTTTTTGAAGTTTTTTATGAAAATAAGGTATTCCTCCAGTTCCTCGTTGTTCAAAACGCTGGTTTGCGAATTGAGTTAAGTATTGTTTCCGAAATGCCTGTTTATCCTTCAAATGAGAACATTTTTCAGGGGATTTCGTGGCTAAGTAGGTCAGAAATTCTCGATAAAATGGAGCATTTTCTATTAACATATCCATATCAATTAAATTGAACCAAAAATCAATTAAGGAAGCATATGATTCCCAGCCATTATCCTGTGCCACAATCCAGACTAAAAAATCTAATTCATCAAATGTATAAGGTTCATAACGTGGAAACTCCTCTATCGCAAGATTATTATATTTAACTCTTGCTTTCTCAAACATTTGATGAAAAGTATCCGCTAATTCCTTTCTATTTCCAACATTAGCTCTTGCCCCTTTTTCCAGTATCTTTCTAAATTCCATAAACATGTCATTATTAAACCATCCTTTTTTATCCAATTTCCCTTGTTTCCAAGTAAAAAAATCTTCTTTCCTGGTTATATGGACGGATTTAATTAGATAAATATCGTCAAGAATTTGTTCAAACGGAGGCATTTCTTGATACTCAAGTATTCCTAAAGGCAGAATATAGTTTTTTCCTTCTAGGAGAAACCATAATTGTTGCTGACTGGTTACAGCACCTCCCCATCTTCCCCCTGTTCCTTGTTTCTTGGAATTAACAAAGATTTTATTTACATTATTTGATCGGGTAAAAGTCAAAAAGTCTTCTGGGGATAAACGTACTGATGAAGCTGGATCAGGAACGTGAGCTACGTTAATATATTCTACAGTTTGTAATTGAATTTCGGTTTTAATGGTTTTTATCTCTGTTTTTATTTGCTCTTTTCTCTCCTCTTCTGCATTAGGGGGATTGAATTGTACAACATCATCAATTATACTGAATTCTATCTTATTCTGAAACTCTTTATACCAAAGAAATTTAGGTAAATGATCCTTATATTGATCATTAGTAATTATCCAGACCTCATGCCCTAACTTTTGGAAATCTTCTGCAAGACGCAGGATTTGAACGTCATCAACTGATCCAGCGCCCCTATAACTTTGAATCAGTATGTTTTGTTTCTCTAATTGCGCAAGTAGCTCAATTTCGCTTTCTACTATACGATGTCGAATAACTGGCTTCATAATTACTCTCATAGATACGTCTCTAAATCCGAAAAATCCTTTTTGCTGTATTGCGTGTAATATTTTTATGACATTTCCAATTGTTGGTTTTTCTCGATTAGGATAGTATGCTACATTCGCACCATCTATCAGGCATTTTATTTCAGCAGTTTTTTTGTTCAAAATAGAATCTCCTTGCTTTATTCCTTCTTCTGTAGGAAAATATAATTTCGCATTTTGTTTTCCACTGTGGATAATGACCCAACCTTTCTCCTCAAGATCTCGAAAGGCTCGGGAAAGGAAATCTTTGTTTCGGTAGCCACTTTGATCCCGAACTTGATCCCATAGTCTTGAAATAATTGCACTTTGAGTTAAATATACATGTTGTACTTCAAGGTTTGAATCGTTGGTATTTAAGTAACATTGGTAATTAAATAAAAGAGCTGAAAGAATTTCATTGCACAATGTTTCAAATTTTACCATCTATGTTCCTCTCTAGAATTTTCCCATTTAAAGAAGTCATTTCAATTTAATATTGTCTGTTAATATACTATTATAAAAATCTTATAGAGCTGTTTGAATTTTAATTAAAGTTCCTTTCAGTGCCTTATTCATTAGATAATTATATTAGAGTTCCTTTTTATATCAAATTGAATTTTTATTGAATCCTGATTCCGATACGAATTAATTTAAAATGAAATAACGAATTTGTAATAACGAATCTGACTGATTGTAAAGAAGAAACTATGATTCGATGCTCATCATAGAGCACAGACATGATAATAGATTTTGACCTCACCATCATAGAAGTAGATGAATCGAGAGGTTAGGAAGGTTGATTCTTTTCATACTTTTTCGGGTCTCTTTGACTTCTAAAAGACACTGCCTTAGAGTAATTTAAAAGCGGGGACTGCCTGTTTTACTCCTGTCGTCAGTGCAGACAATCAGTTGACAACCAGTGTTTCAGCTCTATTTCAAGCATCTTCTAACGTGGGCACCCGAGTGGCAGGAAGCACCCTTTGCACCATGGGAGTTTAAGGAGTCAGCCTTTTTGTCCATTGAGTCTAATAAACAACTGCCCTCAACACTGATCCTCCAAGCAGACAACAATGGGTCTAAAACATCTAAAAATCCCACCCAACTGTATCAAGGGTGTCACCATTTCGTCATTGGGCAAAACCAACAACATAAAGCACGCATGGCTATAGAAGCGGTTAGTCACCAGTTTACTCAATCGGTGGTACAATTTTTCCAGACGAAATCCCAAGAAATTAGTGTGAGAAAACTTTCAAAAACTACCCGTCAATACCAACGACTCATTGGGTCAGAGGTCAGACTTCGTTTCGAACAGTTACGTACAATCGGGGAACTACAAAAGAAATAAATGACAATCATCTTACTGAAACAGGTATCTTAAATTCAAGACAATACTTCTGATACTTTTATCATCGATTACATATGGTTGAACATCAACAGGTGCATTTTCTTCAAAGGAAATAGATACTTTTTCCCCTTTGTTAAGGATTTTATTAAGATCTCCTTTTATCTCTAGTACTGTCTCATTAAATAAATCTAATAGTTTTAGATTCTTTTTCTGAGCAGACCATCTAATATCAATATTTTTTCTGCTTGAATCTTTCCCCATTGTTAAATTCCTCTGTTAGTTAGCATTCTCATAATGCTTTTCAAGACTTTCCTTCACTCCAATGATAATACAGTAGAAACAATTTGAACCTAGGAGGAAATAGAAAAGAGTTATTGATAGAATTAAAAAAAACATAACAATAAAAAAGACCCAATAAAGTATTGGTTGACTTGTTAGAGAAATAACTAATGGAAAATCTTTTCCAAGTAATTTAGCCATATCACTTAAGTATCCTTCAATCTGAATGGGAGTCAAATTCGGAATTAATTCAAAGAGGAGTGCTGATATTAATAGCAAAATTAGATGAAAAACTACTTTATCAGACCCATAAAACAACGAACGTCTGATTTCCCATCCTCTATACTTAAAAAGTAAGACAACAAATGAAATTAGAAACAAATAAAAAAGGGAGGTGAAAATTATTCCTCCTAATGCTATAAATAGATATTCTTCTAATTTCTCGGTTTTCATGACCGATGCGCTAGGAGGATCATTTTTAATTATTACAAAAAT
>JAEOSP010000603.1 GCA_016840305.1 Candidatus Hodarchaeota archaeon | reverse complement strand
CCATACCGACCTAAAATATTCCCTGAAATACCTTCGATTTTAGAAAAGAATCCCATTATCCCTAAGAAATTACTGAAGAAAAGACCACCTGTAAATATCGCGGGAACAACTGAAAGCATTATTCCTAGAAGGCCAGAACCGATAATCTTCTTCCATGAATCAACCTTTTCCAACTTATCCTTATCACCCTGTTCAGCCTTCATCGCATTAACCGCGTCTATAAATTCATTTCGTAGTGCTACTTCGGAATTGGGATTAGAAGCAATATGGTTACTAGCCCATGTTCGGATATTGTTGGCGATATTCGTTTTACCAAGTCCTTTCTGAATAGCACTTCTTAATCCTCCAAGAGATTCCCGACCAGAAGTAAGTAATGAGCTGAACCAAAATGCCATGTCTTCATTACCACCGAGTTGCTTTATTATTTTTTCTCCCCATGTCTCAAGGAACCCGTCAATGATTATCTCTTCAAACATTTCTTTAACGGAACCAACTACTACTGAATAAGCAAATTGACCTGCCATCAATAACAATTGTTTACTTAATGTCACACCCATTTGAGAGAAGTATCCTTGTAAACCTTTTACTGTCCATGAGCCTAAAGCGATCGATGCGGCAGAAATCGCACTCGAAATTAAGGTAAGAGTCTCAGTATAAGCTATTTCACCAATCATGTCAGCGGTTGCTTTTGCAAAAGTGTACTGATTCATATAATCCATTATGGCATAAGCAGAAGCTTGAGTGAGCGCCATACTATTATGTTCGTCAGAACCAGAATCAGGAATGACCATATCAAATTTAAGAGTGAGTCGGTAATACGTTTTTGAACTGGCAGATAATTGACCAGAAGTTATTAAACTACTATATTCGGCTTGATCTGAGATCATCATTGTATCAATATCTTTGGAAAAGTATAAATTGCCAAGCTCAAGGTAATATAACTCGTCAATGCCTTCTGATTCTTGTGTCAATGTAATCGATTTCACTGACCTTGATGCGCCCGTGGCTGGATCTTCCATAAGGTCTATTTTAATAGAGGTAATTGGATACTCAAACCCGTGAGATGAAAGCGGTATTTTTGAGGGATATAAATCTCTCTCGGGGAATGTAGTTTGGTGGTCAACACCTTTTGTATCCGAGGCATAGGCACATTTAATAGCAATTATTAGTTCTCCTTCAAGTTGTATGCTTTGAGCTAATTCTTCACTTATGATAACCGGTTGATATAAATGAGATGCAGGCATAGTAAGCTGATTAAATTCTGTAGTACCGTCAACAAATATATATTCTGGTCTGCCGTCAATGATGATTGGTTTTATTGCAGATAATTCCGTATTGGTCTCTTGTACTATTAACTGTTGCAAATATCCGATGGTATTTTGCCTATATTCGTTATACAGCCCGTTAAAAACATTTGTTTTAAACGAATAGTTTGGATCATCGTTAAGAGAAGGAAGCTCGGTCGTAAGTAAGAAGAAGTCAAGGTTTAGGCCGTCAAAATCAAGTCCAATCATTAGGTCTGGATTAGAATTGGCGGCTTTAAACATGTTATCCAAGAGAAAGTCAGCAAAACCTTTCGCGTTGCGGTCAGGATTATCCCGTAATGGATTTGGGGGCGAAACGATTACTTGAGCCGTATATAATTGCGCACCAATACTCCCTTGAACTGGAGCGTAGTAAGCACCTGGATGCCCAATTAGTGCAGCTATTGTGGACTCTTCCCAAAATCCATGAGTTGCTGTGGAACGTTCATTTAAAGATATTGGTTTTATATTCTCAACACTGACAGGAATGAATGTATTTGCCTTTTCGATTGAATCTGCTTCATGACGTTTCAAGTCCATCGAAAACTTTGTCATTAAAGTATAAACCCCCATATATGCAAGAGTGCCTAGAGCG
Organism: Candidatus Hodarchaeota archaeon; assembly: GCA_016840305.1. Next base: position 671 of record JAEOSP010000603.1, on the reverse strand, counting down.
GATCCAACAAAAGGAATCCACTGTAATGAAGAACTAACCACAGTCGCAATACAAGTCATAAACACTTGTTCTATAGTATCTCGTGCTAATTGATCTTTATAGATTTCCCATGCATCAGAATAGGTCTGATGTCTTACTTCATAAAACAATTCTGGAAACTTATTATTAAATTCACTCGGATTTACTAACTTTGATATATCATAAATACTGTCTTTCGTTTCATATCCGTCAAAAGGATTATTTGGAAAAAGTAGATCAACTGATTTTAATTTTTTAAAGTTGACAACCCAGAATTCACCAAATTTTCTTGGATCTTCTGCTGCAAGCTGATCAAAGTCAGTCTTAGTCTGAACTTTCCGATAAACTTTCTTATATGGGGCAAAGTCGTGTAAACCGTCATAATTATAACCAATTGCTTTTACCGTATATATTGGGTCATCTTCATCACTTTCATATACAGAATTCTCAAGTACATATACGGTTTCATAAAATCCGTCGTTATTGCTATCATAATAGAAATACTTACCTGGTGATTTAGCCCTTCCTGCTTTAAATAAATCCTTATTAGAAGTGTGATATACCATCCCATCATCAGGAGTGATTAAGACCCCCGTAACCTCGAACAGAGTAAATCCAGTAGCCGTATCTGGATTATTGTTATATAAATCGTT
>JAEOSP010000602.1 GCA_016840305.1 Candidatus Hodarchaeota archaeon | reverse complement strand
GGACTCTTTGTTGAAATGCCAGATGGCTTTGATGCATTGCTTCACATTTCAAAAGTAGCTAAAGAACGTGTCAATAACCTTTCTGAAAGATACAGCGAAGGTGATGCCATCACTGTTGTTGTGATGGAGCAAAAAGGTAAAAAAGTTGAATTGGCTACTCCGGAGTTCTTAGCGTAATTCTTTTCTCTCTTATCCACTTTATTTTTTAGAGAGAAAGTGGATAAGCCCTATCTTTTAGTATCACCTCCATAGATTTATTACATTTAACCAAAATACTTCAGAATACTTTATTAAAAGTCTCACCTTGTATAATCCATATTTATAATTAATAATTATATTGCTTTTTTATTTTTTTTTCGCTAGACTAAATGCAAAGGCCAAACTATCTGTGAAGATAGGACGGAAAGCCACGGATCTCTTTCTGAAGACCGCCGGGTTGCTAAATTGAACAGTAGGAGTCAAAACTTTTTAAAGTTTTGTAAATCAAAACATTAAGATGAACCTTAGTGTAAACAAATTATTTGTTTAAGGGAGAGATCAGATGAGATTATTAAGATTATTTGCAATTTACAGTCTAATATTTAGTTTCAATTTATTTGCTGCAACAATTTCTGGAAATGTATATTGTGATACGAACAATGACGGTAATATAGAATCAAGTGAGGTATGTATCTATGAATCAATCTGGGTCAAATTGCACAATCTCGGGACAGGTGGTTCGAGAGTAGAACCTGTGGATTCTTCTGGAGCATTTTCTTTTACTATTCCTGCAACAGGAGATTTTGAACTATTAATAGATAATAATAGTTTAAATACAGATTTAACTGCTAACCCACCAGCATATACTATATTCTCAAACCCTGAGAGCGGTAGTACTACGTTTATAATAAATACTCTAGATGATGAAGTTACTCATGACTTTTGGCTTACGGAAGATCCTGTTTGTGATTGTAAGAATGGAGATGGTAATTTAACAAAAGTACTAAAAGGCGAGATTGAAATAAATGGTGATATGTCTGATTGGATCGAAATACTTAAGGATCCGGATAATACTATTTGCGATTCTGGTACTCAGACGGATTATGATATCAATAAAACGCAAACAGGAGAAATTCAATCTACGGGTAGAAACCTGCTAGGATTTACCTGGACAGGTGTAGATGATGATAATGATTTTGTCTATGGGTTCACAAGACGTAGAGGTTCACCTACAAATATAGAAAGATTTATTTTCTACAAAGATGATGATGCAGATGGCCTTATGGAAAATGGTGATATAGCCCTTTATGCAGAATGGTTTGGTAGCCAAGGTAGAGTAGACATGTATATTTGTGACTATGTACCTGCAGATCCAGCTGGAGACCCAATGGTATGGCAGGAAGAAGATATAGGTACAGATTTGCTTTATCCAGGTGATACAACGGTTCCTGATGAGTGGGAAGGTAGCGGTGATGGTTATACCATACAGGGTGGTTTGACCAATTGTAGAGGAGAAAAAGAAGTACCAGGACTACAAGGGAACGGTTCAGAAGATGGACTAAGTATGGAGTGGCAAGTACGTTGGTTAGATGTGAACATGACAGCATTTCAGCCGATCACTTATCATGTTAGTACATTAAATACAAATCAAAACAATAACGTCCCTCCAAAAGGAGTAGATGACAACATGGGATCATGCCCATTGGCGGTTCCAGTGGCTATACTTGACATCAATAAAACAGCAGACAAGCCGAATCCTCGTGTAAGTGAAGATGTAACCTATACGATCACGGTAACAAATAGTGGGGATCCTACCAGCAGTGTTGTGGTAAATGACACGCTTCCTTCTGATATGAACTATGAAAGTTTTAGCGGAACGGACTGGACTTGTACGCCTAGTGTCCAGGATGTCAATTGTACCTATTCAGGAACATTGGATAATGGTGAAAGTACTAGCGTTTATATCGTTGCATCTGTAAATGATGACACTTCGTTATGGGGTGAACCACTAATAAACACTGCCTGCACCAATCCTGATGAAAATGGAACAAGTGTGTGTGATCAAGAGACTGTCACGGTTTACACTCCCGTAGTTTCATTGGATGTAAATAAAACAGTCAGTAATGCAACACCTGAAGAAACAGCAGGGATCTTTTATCAAATAATCGTTACTAACAATGGACCGGACATAGCCAATAATATCGTTGTACAAGATGTATTGCCTTCAGGGGTGGTATATACTGGTTATGATGGTGATGGTTGGACATGTACCGTAGCATCTAATATATTAGATTGTAATCATACAGGTGGATTAGGTATGCTTCCAACATTAACTATTCTTGTTACGGTCAATGATGGTACAGCAGGTAATGCTCAAATAAATACTGCTACTGCACATGCGGATGAAAATTTAACCGATGTGTCTGATAGTGCTACATTTACTCCTATACCTAACCCAGATCCAGCATCTTTAAATATTGAGAAAGGTGTGAACAATTCAATTCCACTTTCGGGTGAAAATATAGTGTATGGAATGATCATAACAAATGTGGGACAGCAAGTGGCTACCGGCGTAGTAATAACTGATATTTTACCTTTAGGTGTTTCATATGATGGAATAGATTATAATGATACTCTTATACCGACATTTACTAATACACCTGAAGGAAATATAATATTGAGCGGTTTTGATTTAGCTCCTGGGGCTGTAACAGTTGTAAAGATTAATGTTACGGTAAATGCAGATGAAAATGATACTGTAAATAATGAAGCTTGTACACATTTTGCTGCTAATCCAGATGTATGTTCAGATGTTAATTTTACTGTGCGTGCACCAGATGTAAAACTATCGATGGATAAAACTGTAGATAATGAGAACCCAAGATTAGATGAGAGTGTAACCTATACCCTTTTAGTTACAAATAACGGTACAGATACAGCACATGGTGTAACTGTAGAGGATACATTGCCTGCTGAAGTAAGCTATATCTCATCATCACCTGATGAATTTGATGATTCTAATAACTTATGGATAGTTGGTACACTTGCACCTGATACTTCACGTGAAATGAATATTACAGTTATTATTGATAATACCACAGTAGGAGCAGATATCTCAAACTTGGCAACTACATATGCTGATGAAAATGCGACAAGGGTTTCTGATGATGCTAATTTAACTGTTTATACGCCAATCGTTATTCTCGATATATATAAGTTTGTAGATAAACCTTTCCCGCTTGAGGGTGAAAATATTACCTATACAATAGAGGTTTATAACTCAGGTGAAGATAATGCAACTGATATTACGGTGATAGATACGTTACCTGATGATGTCACTTATCTGGATGCAGGAGGTAATGGATGGACATGTGATGACAGTGCATTACCAGATTTAGTATGTACCAACCCAACGTTGAATTTAGCACCAGGTTTAACAAGCTTTGATATCAATGTAACTGTAAATACAGGAACTGCTGGTTCAACCATTACCAATACAGCATGTATTGATGATCCAGATTCAGAGGTACCTTTCTGTGATCAATCGAGTATTAAGGTGAATAATGACCTTGATCTTGTGATAACTAAAGATGTTAATAACTCTACACCTTCTGAAGGTGAAATTATTCTTTATACGATTACTGTAACTAACAACGGTCCAAATCATGCAACAGGTATTGTAGTCAGAGAAAATGTAGCATATCTTGATGGATTGATAAATATCTCTACAAGCCCAACGATAACAGATGATATGTGGATAATAGAGAATTTAAATGTAGGTCAAACTGCTACGCTGCTGGTTGAAGCAACAGTGGCAGATGGAGCAAATGGAGTGTATGAAAATTTTGCGACTATTATTACAAGAGACCAAACAGAAATTTTTCCTGAAAATGACACAGCATCGGCAAGTATTACGGTAACTTGTCCATGTGACAATATCTCCAGCGATGGCTCTCCAGCTATGAACAAAACAGTTGGTGCACTTATGATAGCAATGAGCATACTTATTGGACTTTTCTTTGTAAGAAGAGAAGAAAAATATAACAGAAATGAAAGATAAATGAGGTGTTAAGATG
>JAEOSP010000601.1 GCA_016840305.1 Candidatus Hodarchaeota archaeon | reverse complement strand
ACCGAGACCAAAGATAACCAAACCTAGTATGATGTGACCACCCAGGACCGTTAGTTCCTTCATTACTTCAGAAAGGGCCTTGAATCCCAACAAGCTTGATGCCTCGAAAATAGCAAACAACATAATAGCCACAAGTACTAGATACCCCACAATTTCAGAGGGTGTTCGCTCACCTTCTTGTGGTTCACCACCGACTCCGAGCCGTTTCAATATGGTATTGAACCCCATACCTGTCAGAAGATCGGTAATTAATCCGACAAGAACTTTTCCAATGATATACGCAATGACAATGACTATTGCAGCAGCAAAAATTGCCGGAATTGCCCCCAAAATCAGGTTAAGCATGTTGCTTGCCGGTTGGGTAATTGCATCTAATGCCAGTGCGTTAAGTGCAGCAATAAGGACGGGAATAATAATCAGTATATAAACCGTAAGTCCAATAATTTTAGAGAGGGGGGCAATACCGATACGTTCGCTGAGTCGATCCCCACCTGTGGCAGCCAATAGGCTGGTAACAATTTGGCACACAATACGGGCGACAAACCAGCCAATAACCCCAATGAGACCTGCCGCCAAAAGGTTAGGTAAGAAACCGAGGAATTTGTCGAGCATACTTTGTACTGGGTCAAGTAATCCTTCAAGATTTAAGGCACCGAGTACCGCTGGCAAAAAAAGCAAAAAGATCAACCAATATACAACATCACCGATTGTTTTTGTAAGTGGAACGGTCTTTTGGTCTGTAGCGTCAATCTGGCCACCTACTCTTTCGTCCAGCTTTGCAGCTCCCATAACCCTTGTAATAATCATACGAAGAATAGTTGCAATTATCCAAGCAATCAGCAGTAAAATTCCTGCCCCAAACAACTGAGGAAGATAGTAGAGGATTTTGCTAACGAGTTTGTTAAGCGGATCAGTAACGAGGGTAAGACCCAAGGCCTGGAAAAAGGCAATCAGGACCAGAATCATAATCAGCCAAAAAACTACTCTGCCAACACCCTGTTCAACATTAGGCGCTTTCTCACCAGTAACCCAGCTCACGAGCTTGTTATCTAAATCTGTGCGTTTCAGCAGACTACGAACAAGGTTGGAAATAATGAAAGCAATCAACCAGCCGACGATAAGGATTACTAAGGCTCCGATTAACTGAGGAATGTAAGAACCCACGGATTCAAATATTTGGTCGAAAATAGTTTGCATTGTTCTTCCCTCCCTTTTGTTGTTAAAGGTTGACAAATCCAGTTACAAAAATCTTTATCTCTCACCTCCTTTCCCTCTAAAAAGTAATCCTTGTAACTTACCTTCAAGCAGGAATTTACTTCAAGTGTGATACTGTAGTATCAACTTTAGGATTGCTGGTTAGTAGATTATAACTGAAATATTGATTTTAAAAAAGTAAAAATAAGATTTTCAGATGCGAACAACTATGCGAGAATTAACAGAAAATTAATAAAGCGCATAAGATTTTTTTTGAGAGATAACACTCAACATGTAGTGGTGTCTAAATTATCCGTAATATCTATGTTTTACCAAAATGTAAAGAATCTCGAAAATGTAAGATACTTGCAAAATTTTGAGGTCGTTTTCAGATAAGCATTTACTGTAAGATACACATCGAAGTGTTGATAATTTCGGCTTTCTGGAAAGTGTCCTTGATGGTAGTAGTAAAAAGTTTTTCCCTGAAACAGAAATATACAATATGCAGACACACCAAATAAAAAGACAGAGCCAGTTATGACCCTAGCTGACATTTTGTTGAATTGTTATAAAATAATCAAGAATTTTTCATCAGGTGGTGTTGTACATCTTGTGTATATATTGACATACAGGTGACTCCACTATATACTTCCCCTATCAAAAGGGAACTTCTTATCAAAAAATACCAAAAACCTCAATCATAAGGAGCAAAAACCATGACCAAAGGCATGAACAGTAAGAAGAGCGTAAAGAAGGAACCGGCAAAAACCCTGATGGAAAAAAGGGCCGCGAAGAAGCTAAAGAAGGAAGAAAAAAAGCACCAAGGGTTCCCGAAGCAATGACATGACTTGCAAGAGGGGTCGTTAGTGAGATTGATCGCGCCTATTTTTCACATTTCTTGATACAAGCAAAAGTCACCTTCAGCGAAATTTTACTTTGACATACGTTCGGTAGTGTTGATAATTTCGGCTTTCTGGGAGGTATCCTTGATGGTAGTAATTTAAACTTTTTACGGAGAATTGGCACATACAACATATAGACATAAACAAAAGAAAAAGACAGAGCCAAATTTTGACTCTGCCTTTCATAAAATTTGCCACATCATATAATCTATTCTACTTACTCCCTAATCAATAGCAAAATCCCATCAATTAGTGCCTTCACCTTTTTCTTAAATGCTTCATCCTCCTCCATTGCTTTGACTATGGCAGGATTCCACTCATAGTATAGTCTTATTATCTCCTGACCTTCTGGGGTGTTACTGAGTACTTTATCCCTGAATTTCCTTAATATGTTGAGGTCATTATCCCTGGAATCTCCTCCCAGTGCAGAGGTTGCAAGACAACCATAATCTACCCCATCAACAGTAGCTCTTATGAGTTCCATAGTCATAGTAAAATCAATATTTTCCTCCCCCAGAGAACTCATTTTCACGGTAACATCATGTTTTATATCTCTAAAATTATGGGCAAACCACGCAGTGTGGTACATCCCTATAGTCCCACCATCGGATGATTGATAAGTATCTGACATAGAAATCTTTAGACAATCTTCGAAAGTTCCAACTGGAACAGTCACATCCTCCACTGATTCGATGGAAAACGTGGCGCTCACAGTACCCGTGTTAATTAGAGTACCAGCATCAATGGAGTATTCTGAATATGAAGAGGACCATTGGTAACTTTCCCCTAGATCAGCCTGGTCAGGCATAAATATCAATGGTGGGTCATAAATTCTAAATGTACCAAATCCACCTACACCATAATCTTTGTACATCTTAGTGCCTTCGGAGTCCATAGCTATACAAGAGTAGACTTCACTTAGAGAAAGAGGCATCCTCGTTTCTGATTTTATTGTTTCCACTCCATTAACCAATTCTGTGCCATTTATGACAATTGTAACCAGCATAGGAGGCATAGGAAACATTCCAGTCACCAAATATGTCCACTTATCTTCCTGATTTAGAGGATAGTATTCAGCCATATCGTATGCTGATACATTCGCTCTCAAAAATGCCATACCTATAAAGATTAAAGCTACTACAATTAAATATTTTCTTAATCTCATCTCGCCCTCCTTTCTGAATTAGGTTAGTAACAAACTCCACCTTCTCAGAAACCAAATCTAAAACTATTCTACTTCTGCTTTAAAATAGATAAAACCCAAAGAAAAATCCTTTGCCAGGTATAACAATTTCATCACCTATCACACCTTGTCCTGTAAAATTACCATGGATAAAAATCCCCGAAATAGTTCCTTCGTAATCAAATTCATGGGGGATATTAAGTGATTTATATTCACAATGAGCGCTGAATGTAGTTCCAGTTTGTGTGTAGGGACCTGAGTAATCTGTGAAGATACGATTAAGTGGAAATATATAAAAGTTACCTAATTCATCGAAAGAAAAGCCAACAGGTGAGGCCAGAGGAATACACCCCGCAAGCAAAAATACAAAAACAAGGTAATGCTTACCCTCTAAACCAGAATTTTCTATAACTTTTTCATCACCATTTACGCCATAATCACTGGCATAGGTAGTCCCACAAGAAACAATAAGCATAATTAAAAATACGGATAATAACTTTCTCATCTTGACCTCCTTTTTCTAAGGGTTCTCAGATAAAAAATCCCACCTTCTCAGACTACATCTAAGACAATGGGGCTATAAGGCCTTTCCTAAAAATCCTTTTTCATTGTCACCCTCCTAACTATTTTAATAGTAAATCCCTTGTGAAATGTCAATTGAGAATAATGGAGGTCATGAGGGAAATGCAAAAAGCAGGATTTCATGAGATTCTTTGGCAGGATTCTAACCACGATATATTGCAGTACCTAAAATGAGCAAAATAATTCAAGTACTTGCATGCTGCTCTAGTAGTTTTCAGGCAGGTGTTTACTGTAAGATACATCTGCAAATGTTAAAAATTTGGTCCTTCTACTATTTGCTAACCATGGTAGTAGTGTTGAATTTTAGTAAGCAGAGGGAAGATACAAGATGTAGACAAAGAAAAAGGCAGAGACAAAGCCCTGCCTTTTACTGGGTGCCATAGATAAGGTTCACCTTCCGGAGGAGATTTAGTGAAGACTTGATATAAAAACCTTAAGATTTTAGCTTTCCTGTTCTCAAAAATGCAGCCATTTACAAAATGATTTATTATTTAAGCAATTCAGCTTCAACGGTGTAACATATTTCTCTTGACAATACAAATTTTATATTAAAAATAATAACATGAACAAAATTTATAGATTGATTAAGTTTATGAGAGTAGATAACAAAAAAATCTATATCATATTGATAATGAAAGAAAATAAGAAATTTCTTCAAATTGCTGCTTAGTTGAATTACTAATACTAAGCAGCTATTATTTAGTAAAAAATGTTGATTCATGTTATATTCCTATTAGAAATAATTGTAAACTATGAAAGGGGGGAGGGCGATGCAAGATATTCTAAATCAAATTACTAAATCGGTTGGCGCCTATATACCTAACCTTATCGGTGCCCTAGTAATTCTGGTTGTTGGATGGATCATCGCTTTGATAGTTTCGGCTATTGTCCGTGGCCTACTTCGACGAACGGAATTGGATAATAAACTGGCAAATTGGATAACTGGGAGAGAAGGGGAGGAGGCACCAGATGTTGAACGAGGGGTTGGAAGAGTAGTGTTTTGGTTGATCATGATTTTGGTGCTAATTGCTTTCTTCCAGGTATTAGGTCTCACCCTAGTTATAGATCCTTTAAACCAACTCATGAGCCAAGTCCTTCAGTTTCTTCCGCAGTTAATAGGTGCAGGTATTTTATTGCTCATTGCTTGGATTATAGCTAGTGCACTGCGCTTGGTTGTAACGCGGGTTTTGAATGCTGCCAAGCTGGATGAAAGGATAGGTGGCCAGGTCCGTGCTGCGAAAGAAAAGGGCATGGCACTGACCAGAATGATAGGTGATGTGGTGTATTGGTTGATCTTTCTTCTCTTTCTGCCAGCAATACTTGGTGCGCTAAATCTTGAGGGGTTACTTGAGCCCGTTCAGACTATGCTGAACAAATTTCTTGGTTTTTTGCCTAATCTAATAGCTGCAGTTTTGATTGGGGTAATCGGTTGGTTCGCAGCCCGTGTTATTAGTCGGATTGTTACTAGTTTGCTGGCCGCTACAGGTGGAGACCGATTAAGTGATCGACTTGGAATCGCTCCACTCTCTAAGATAGTTGGGCTTATCGTTTATATCCTGATTATCATACCAGTGTTGATTGCAGCACTTAATGCACTAAAACTCGATGCGATCACTCAACCTGCTAGCAGTATGCTTAACCTGATTTTAGGTGCAATCCCGACTATCTTTGCTGCAGCAGTGGTGGTGACCATTGCCTATATGGTGGGGAAAGTGGTGACCGGATTGATTACCGATCTGCTGACTGGGTTGGGTTTCAATGCTATTCCTTCCCAATTAGGTATTAGTAAGGAGCTTACAGAAGGGAAACGGACACCATCAGAGTTGGTAGGTTATTTAGCTCTAGTGGCGATTATGTTGTTCGCCATCTTCGAAGCATCAAATTTATTAGGATTTGAATCGTTATCTGAATTGATGAAAGAACTAACAATCCTTGGTGGTCACATTCTATTAGGCTT
>JAEOSP010000600.1 GCA_016840305.1 Candidatus Hodarchaeota archaeon | reverse complement strand
TGGCAAATTGGAAGGGGTGAATAACAAAATCAAAGTCATTAAACGAAAAGCCTATGGTTTTCACGACCTAAGATATTTTACATTGAAAATCTATCAGGCTTTCTACAACTAAATTGGAGAAGAACCTAAAGTTTCAACTTCGCAAAAATGGTCCGTCTCAACAGTAATTATATTATTAACAGTATCTATGTCTTTAACGATTGGTATATCCCATCCAATTCCTGATTGGTTATAAGTGGCAATAACTACTACATCATTATTTTCATCCAAATCACCATAAGGAATTTTTATTTCAGCATTCTTTTTTAAATATAAATTGTGAGGTATGATCTCTATAGGATTTTTTGCCCTTCTGATTCCATGTTGTAAATAAAGGTTAAGTGCGGATTCACGCAAAATAATTTTAGTATTTGATTCTAATGCACCTTCAGGAATTATTATCTTCAGCCCATAAAATTCACTTTAAGGGTCTGATACTTCTAAAGTCCCTCCTGAAGGGCCTATTGTTTTTGATGCTAAATCTGACTGCTCTCCACCACCTGTGCTGCGTATACCAGAAACCTGTGTTGTGCCTGAACAGCTATCAGTTCCATCAGTCCAATCCCAATGCTCCGACCCATACAAGTTGTCTCCGGAGATTGTAATGTTGATGTTTGAAGTCGTTGTGCCTCCAGAATCCGGGTAACTATCCGTCCAATTAATCTGGTTGCCGCTTACTGTACCACTGTAGCTTCCACCAGTACTGGGCTCAACAGTAATATTACAGCCGTTTTGTTTAACAGTATAAATATTATTATATTTCCAGTAAGTACCTCCTCCACAATCTGTAGCATCAACATAACTGTCTGTGGTCCATGTACCGGCAACGTTTACACAGGTAGTGGTACTAGGAGTAGTAGTACCACCTCCTCCACCACCGCCAGTACCAACGATAGTCATCAATCCCAGAACCATGACACCTACTAGGCAAAGGTAACGGAGATTGTTAATAACCCTATTCCTTGCTTTCTTCATGCCAATACCCTCATTTTGTTTTTAATTGTAGTTAGTAGCACAAAGTAGGCTACTACAGCACCAAGTGCGATAGCAGCCAGATCAAGAAAATCAAACGTTCCTTTTAGAAAATAGTTCTCAGTGTTTTCTAAGAAAGGGATACCTGCGAACCAGTCGGGGATTATTTTCAATGCTAAATCAGTAAATTTCTGACCCCCTTCAAAGGCAGAATCTACAAGAAACCAAGATAGGCAAATAATGAGATAGCCTCTTTTGTTACAAAATATTAGACCTGCGGTTATTAGTATAAATGAGAATACATGAATAAATTCTGGCAGACTGTTGCAGATAGAATTGAATAAACTTGGAATAGTCTTGAATAGACTTATATTGACGGGACTGCCGTAGACGAAATAGGTTTGATCTGGAGAGCGATCAATTAGATATATCAGCGATCCAAAAAGTAATGCTGTTACACCAATCAAAATTTGGAGTCTATTTATCCTCCCGCCAGGAGCTTCGAGGTTTTCCCTCATATAATCCTCACTGAACTAAGCTTAGATAGGTATAGGAAGGGACTGGAAAAAGCTGAACCATCTTCTTCACGAGGTAATCCCAATATCTCGTGTGTGACCCGCGGTTTTCTGTGTCTGACTCAGCACGTGTTTTTTTATCATGAAATTAGGGCACTTAGGCCCCTAACAGAAAAATGAAATTCTCATAGAAACTCAATTGACGCCCTTTAAGAATTCTTTCCACACGAAGTATCCTTCAAAGTTATAGTAATAAACAGAATCAAATTAACGATAAAATAAAGTTTTTTACACGTCAAGGATGATTTTAGTGGGTATGAAATGGGTATAGGGGATACCTATTTTTTAAAGATAATAAATATGCTGTAAGTAATTGATTTAAAATTAAAAATATTGCCATTAAATTCAGCGAAAGGAAAAAGCAGTTGAGGTTGTAACAATATATTGTGGGAGGAAAAGGTAAGTGAAAAATTCACTATACGTGCCATAGTTTATGATCGTGCAAAATTGAAAAATTTTCAAGGTTTCTTTTGGTAAACAAAAGTTTTTCGGGTTTTGTAAAGTCCGCAATCATAGCAGTAAGCTAATACTCAGACTGATTATCGGAACCACAAGATGTGGGGGTTGGCCAACTGATGGACGAAACTAACTGATTTGGCCGCTCCAAGCGATTTCCGAAAGGATTACCGCCGAG
>JAEOSP010000599.1 GCA_016840305.1 Candidatus Hodarchaeota archaeon | reverse complement strand
ATTTTTGTCACTTGAGTCAATAACATAAACAATGCCCATAGAACCAGCCATGTAGCTCTCCCAAAGCGATTCTCGAAATGCTTCCTGCCCTCCAATATCCCAAGAAATAAACCTAACGTTTCCAGAGCTGAACTCATCGACATTCATACCGAGTGTCCGAAATGTACTACCATCAAATTCCCCTGATGTTATTCTTTTGACAATCGTTGTTTTACCAGCGTGATCAAGGCCTAACCAGGCAATTTTCACAGTCAGTCGTTCTTTTGCGAATTTGGCACGTAATTTTGTAAGAAAACTCATTTCGGGTACCTCGTTAACCTTTATGTAACATTCTACTCCGAAACCTTTCGCTCATCCATTTCCAAGGCTCATCAACACCTTCTCCAGTAAGAGCTGAGCAAGGATAAACTCCAAACGTTCGTGGTCGTTCCGACATCTCGGATTCTAGTTCTAGGGTTTTTATTATATTATCTAAAGACATAGCTTCCTTGAGATCTTGCTTGTTTGCTAAAAATAAAAAAGCAGAGTCTTCAGGTGCCCATTGAATAACATTTTTCAGCCATTTTGCAGCTACTTCCACTTTTCCCCTGTCTGCAGAATCAAAAACAAAAATAATTCCTGATGCATCTGAAACAAAGGGTTCCCAGAGACTTGTAGGATATGTTGATTGGCCTCCCAAGTCTACAGCCATGACTTCCATCTCTCCAATCTTTAATGTCTCGATATTCATACCCATTGTTGGAACTGTCTCCAGATCATCATGGCCTTTCAATCGCTTTACTAAAGTTGTTTTTCCTGCATTGGCAAGGCCGACAAAAGCTATCTGATTCTCGATTTCTCGACCAAACAATTTTGTTGGCATCTTCTAACCTAATCCTATTCTTAGTTCAAAATTTACGAAATTTGTAAGGAGGTATATTGAAAATTTGAGATTATTCAACATGACGGGGTTTAAACGAGGGAATTGAATATCTTAACTAATTAATTTAGTAGTTCTGTGCATTATTAATAAACATGACTTAATTTGTCAGACAACACAGGAAAACTACGTTCTGGACTGGATGAGTCACACATCCACTATTGGGAGAAAGCCAGCTCCGCGTTAGAAGCACCTTTCGAATGATTACTTGAACCTCAAGAACTCCAAGAACAACCTGAATCAATAGCTTTCAGTCTTTTTTGTCGATTTTCTCCACACTTTTGACGGGTAACTCGTCTAACATTGTTACGAGGGAGAACCGTCTGTAATAGTTGATTAGCTATTGTTCATAATTACTTTACATATGACTAAATTAATTATTCCCTTTTAAAGATGTTAGAGAGAGAGATATGCGAATCTAACGAATTCAACTTGGTTTGCTGAAATTGATCCTATCATTTTGTCACTGCTGATATTAGACAATACGAGAGAAAATTGGTTGCTGTGAAACACACATTGGAAAAGCTCTGATATAAGTTGGTTTCCCTTTTACATTGCTCTTGATAAATTTACGAATTTCCTTCACTGTTTGATATTCTTGAGTATTATTAAAGCGGTAACGGGCATTAACTTTCTTTTCTGTTTCCTCTTTCTCTCCCAAAACAAGTATGATTGGAGTCCATAGTTTTTCAGCAGCTCTAATTTTCTTTCCTAAAGATATATCCCTATCATCAATCTCTACTCTTATATTATCTTTTTCCAGTTCATTAGCAACAGTTTTAGAGTATTTAATAAATTTTTCTGATATCGGAAGGATTCTTACTTGTGCTGGAGAGAGCCATAAAGGAAATTGTGGTTTTTCGCCTTTTAAGGAACGTTTCAACTGATCTTCAATTATTCCATAAATTACACGCTCAGTGGATCCCGATAAGGAACAATGCATCAAAAGTGGATAAACTTCTTCACCATCAGAATTCACATACGTTATATTAAACCGTTCAGAATTCTCTACGTCAATTTGAACAGTTGATAATGCTGCTGCTTTTTTCTGTTCATCAACCACGTTAAACTCAAACTTCAGGATAAAATATGCATATCTAGTTTCAAATAGTTCTAGTAAAATAGGTTTTTTGAGTTTTTTAACTAAAGAAAGGATCCAATCCTTATTTTCTTGATAGAATTTTGTTGTCATTCGAAAGGCTGTTTCATATATTATGTCAATATCTTTCATGTATTCAGAAGCAAGGTGAAATTGTGTTTCAAACTCCTTTTTAGCCATATTTACATCAGTTACCGCAGTATGTAAGTCAGGCATTGTGAATGCACGAAGTCTTCGTATCCCAGCTAGTTCTCCTCGTTGTTCTCTTCTAAAAGACTTTGCCATCTCGAATATTTTTAGTGGGAGTTGTCGATAACTGATAATTGCATCAGACATGACGAGAAATTGACCAAAACATGCAGCAAATCTTAGAAAGTAGTTTTTGTTTCCTGATTGAACTACATATTGTCTTGCTGGGAACCTTTCGAGATATTTCTTCAATGAAGGGTGTTCGTATGAATACATAAGAGGTGTTTCAACAATCATTGCACCATATTCGGTAGCCATGTTATTTACATGATCTTCAATTAATCTTTTAACAATGAATCCTCTTGGAAGAATGCGAAAGTTACCTGGATCACTGCCTTTCTCATAATCAACGAGCTCCAGCTTTTTCATAATATCTACATGTTTTGGTGCTGAACTTACCGTCCGATCTTTTGCAGTTTCGTATTTAACAAAAGATTGAAGATCCTTGTTCCCTTTAAATTTATAGTCCTCGAAAGGAACCTTTTCACCTTTGTCATTAAGAATATAAAATGTTGACCGAGCTGCTTCTTCTGCAGTAAGAGCTTCTGTTACTTCTGCAGATTTTTCTAAAGGTATACTATCACTTCGTCCAATTATTTCTTTTGATCTTTCTGCAAGAGCGTGTCCTTTACAATTGAGTGTGAATCCTTTATAATATCCAAAAGGTGCACGAATGATATTTAGATCTTCAGAATTTGTTCGTAAATGATTTTCTAACTTTTTCATGGAAGATAAAGCAGCATTGGGATTAGCTGGGGTCGTTTTTGCTAAATGAACCCAGGGGTAGAGAATTAAATTTTTTTCACCAACATCCTTCAGAGCTGCTTGAATTTCCATACCTGCATGTTCAACAATATGATTTATATCAGATATGTCTGGCTCTTCAACCGAAATAAATGTTATCAATACAGAATCCGATGTTTTATAATTTAAACTTACGTCTTTTGATGATTCAGCATCCGATATTGCCTTTTCAGTAACCTTCCATTCAAATCCATGCGAGTGTATAAGTAATAATTGCATAAAGACCGTCCTATTTACGATTTTTTCCAGTGAGAAGACAGATTGTATTGATCAAATGAGGTTTTCTTTCATTTCTGATACAATAAAAGCGGAGTTATTTAACTAGAACCTCAAAAAAAGGTCTCAACAAAAAAAATAACTGCTGATTCTGGAATTCCTAATTCTAAAAACGTAGCCCAAGCATCTGTTTTATCCAACTTCTGTGATAAAGTCCTTTCAGTCATAAATTCGTAATATTCGTGAGGGAATACAACCCATTCAGTTGCTTCCTCCGCAAAATAATCTGGTTTAACCTTTGACCATGGCTTATAGAGTAATGTAGCAATTCTCACTTCTTGAGGGTCTTTAAGTTTAAGATAGTCTAAAGCACATATTAAACTCTCCCCACTATCAGCTAAGTCATCAATTAATAGAATATTCTTTTGGAAAATGTCAACACCAACATCTTGTGAGATCACTGGTTTCGAATGCGTCTCTGCTATACCAGCATAAAACCTTATTTGCATCGTAGCAAGAATAGATGATGTTTTGTGACCTTCTAATAGATAACTCGCCTCAAACATGTCACTTAGGAGTCGTGCAGGAATCCATCCTCCTCTACTAATACCTAAGATTATTTCAGGGGTATAACCGTCATTCTTAACAAGGTTAAACAATTGACGAGCTAGATTATCAGTATCTCGCCAACTGAAAATTTTAAATTCAACCATTTTTCAAACGCATCTACGAATGAATATGAACGGGAATTTGAGTACAATTTAAACAAAGAATTTAAGCCCTATTACAGTAAGTTGAACATTCGAGTCTTTTAGGAGATGATTATAATAGAAGAATTCATAATTCAAAAATTAGATTCCTATAGATATCTTGTTTTTGGTGGAGTTTTACCTTTAAATATCAATCCTACCGAAATACGGAGTATCCTGAATAGATTAACGAATGAACACACACTCTTAGGTGCTCAAGTGTTTGATCATCGATTGATTTGGGGCTATCGCCACATACATTCAACCTTATGGCATGCAGAAAAAGCTAATAAAGCAGGATCGATGATATCAAATTCATTGTCTATGGAAATTATGATTTATGCGGTCGGTTGTAGACAAATTAAAAAGGCAATTGATTTAATCGGAATTCAGGAAGACACGAATAAGATCATTGGTGTATTGCTAGCAAAGAAAGAATCATCTCTATCTGAATCGTACTCAAACATTAAGGATCAACTTAAGTTTCAGAGTGATTTATCGATTATTGATAATTACTCTGAGAAAAAAGAATCTGTAATGAAATATTTGGTGGATGAAGGTTACAATACTCCAACCCAACTCTCAGATCAGGATATTGAGAAGATCTTTCTTCATAAGGTTGCTCTGTTATCATTGGAAGCAAAAAACTGAATTAATTCAATCAATGGAATACCTTGCCATACTTATTTCTAAGCTAGGCTTCATTATGCTTATACCTGTTAAATCCCTGATAATCTCGATTCGAACTTCAAGTTCATAATTTTTCAAATTAACCGTACCCCAATTTATCTCTTCTGCTACTTCGTTAATTACTTGAAATGTTCCTAAATTACTTTGACGTTTATTAACGGTTATTCTCCACGAATTAGATGGTAAAATCTTTAATTTTGCCATTTCTGCTGTTTTAAGGACAATATTTTGGAGATCTGTCTTTATTAAGCATTCTAATGGGACAATTTTCAAACACGCTACAAGAGGGCCTTTCTCCGCAATATATTCTGTAATTTTTGATATTATCTCAAATGGATCACTTGATTCATCAGTCAACCTTAGTATTGATAATCCAGGAACTCGTGATCTTAAAGGTTTAAGATCATGCTTCAAAATATCAGAGATAATATAAAATGCTTCAGAAAGAGCATCTCTTTCAAAAGAACGCTGAGAGCTAATCAGAAAGCTCATCATATCTACCCTTTTTCGATCAGTTTAATCTTCTTCACGCAAAAGCCAAGCTGAGGAAATAAGATCAGTTGATTTACATTTTGGACAGCTTGGTTTAGTAATATAGACGCCATCTTCCTCTATGGTGACAAATTCAGCTTTTTGAAAGCGGTTTTGGCATTCTTTATTCTGACAAATGTAAACATCTGGTTTTTCTACCATTTTTTTTGACACTCCAAACATGAAACATCGATTAGATTTGTTTATGACCAAATTCAAGAATATCAAGAATATTTGATACTCCTTTGGCCAGATAATAACGTTTATTATCCCAATCAGCGATTATTAAACGTCTCCATGAAGCAAATTGTAATTGTGAGGTAATCTCTTCCTCAGGTTTATTTGTGAATCTCAATATATCATCCAGATCACCAGTAGACTTTTTTACTGCCGACAAAATAGGATAATAGTGTTTTATAGCGTTAAGAACAATCAAACCCAGCGCTCGTTCCATATTATGTCCTGTTTTTGCAGAAGTACCTAAAACTGAGATTGATTCGCTTCGCTTCCCTAACACTATGCTTGATACTTCTTCTGGTTTTTTTGCACCTAAAATATCTTGTTTATTCGCACATAGAACTATTGGAGTTCCTGGAAGGATTTCATCGATTTCTTCTAGAAGCTTCTTTGCCTCATCAAAAGAAGCAACATTTACTGAATCTATCACAAACAAAATACCGTCAGCCCCTTTGCTCAGGATTTTCCTGATGATATCAAATCGCTGCAATCCTGGTGTTCCAAAAAGAAAAACTTCTACACCATAAATATTTGATTTACAGTGGTCTAAAGCAACCGTGGTTCCCCCATAATCGATAGAGATAGCAGAACCCGTGCAGATTT
Organism: Candidatus Hodarchaeota archaeon; assembly: GCA_016840305.1. Next base: position 1,760 of record JAEOSP010000599.1, on the reverse strand, counting down.
TGTGAACCGTTGTTGATTTTCCAGAGTTGTAGGGGCCAAGAATCACAATTTTCATAACGTTACACCATTCTGTAAATTGCCCATGTTTGTTATCTAGAAGGAATTTGAATTCTCTCGAGACTATTGTTGCTTAAAATCATCCAAATACTGAGTTGACTGAATTGGAAACAAGTTTGTCCAATAAGCATAGGAGCTGTGAAAGGACTTTGTTCTTAAATTCATGTGTATAATAAAACCTAATCCCTCAACTTAAAAAGATTAGCTAATCCAAACCAGTTTTTTTTAAACGGTCTCCTTCTTTTCCTTTTGAAACTATATTCTCCTACAGAAATCCCAGTTTTTAAGGTCAGAAACCAGCAAAATAATATCGATGAAAATCCAATTAAATCTAATCTTCAATAAGTTTAGCTGAAAATACATCTCACCTATGTAAAGGTGAGTAAACTATCTCTCTGCAAGCTAAAAGGCTCCTTGATATGAGTATTGTAAGTTCTCATTTATGTATTAGATTAAATTCAATGAAGTAAGAAAAAACAAATAATTAAAAACTGAACAATTTTTGGCTTTCTCTTGAGACACCACTAAGGAGCTAAAGAAAAAATGGCACAATATCTCTATCGCAATCTGTGGGTACCAAAAGAGTTACGAACTCTCCTTTTAGGAATTTTAATGGTAACAACAGGTGGATTACTTGAGCTTATTTTCCTTTTCTTTGTAGAAGAGATAAAGAATTCATTTCTAGGTGTTCTCTATTTGGAAATAGACCTTCTAGGAGGAACAAATACCCCTCTACTGACAATATTCCATCTTGTGGTATGGGGAGTGATTTTTTTCAATACATTGATGGTTTATAGTGTAATCAGAGAATACATCGGTGCAAGAATTGGACTTACAGAAATAGGAGCCATCATCCTTATCTTTGCTGTCACAACTTGGTTATTATTTAACGAATGGTTTGCAGTATTCTTTGTTATTCTCTCATGCGCAATAATCGCATATATATACTTTGTAGTCGGGGAATAATTCTCTAAAGGGATTTCATTGAGTGTTTGATCCATATAAGAATTAATACAAGCAGAAGTCTCCCTCGCAATCTTTCATTCTTTCTTGAGTTTTTCGTCTTAAGAAATGTGCCTCAATAACCACACTTATCTATAAATTCAAATATTTGAATTACGTGGGATAACTATGTCAGATAAACATAAACCAGGAATTGGATACGAACATCCCAATTCACATCAGATCCAAATTGGGAGTGTTGTTATTTTTTTCATAATTTTACTTCTTGATTCTTTTTTGATTCAATTTGCTTTAGATGTAAGGAATATCGTCCCATTCGTTCTTCGAGTAATCCTTTTTGTCATAGGCTTAACTATATCTTACCTCTTGTTGAATTATTCCCATAAAAAGATTTTTTTACCACCTGGTCAGAAATCACAACTAGTTACTGATGGAGCTTATTCCTATGTTCGCCATCCAATGTACCTAAGCATTCTTGTTTTACTCTTATCCTTTTATTTCATATCCCTATCTTTTCTCGCCTTAATAGTTTGGATTATAGCTGTTTTCTTCTTTGATAGGATGATAATATTTGAGGAAGCAGAATTGTTGAAAGTGTTAGGAACTGAATACCGTGAGTATATGAATCAGGTTTCTAGATGGATTCCAAGAGTTTCCTCCTTTAAAAGACGATAATACAAGATCTAAAGGAATTGAAAGAATACAGCTCAAGTAAAGATGTCGTCGTAAAATAAGGATTT
>JAEOSP010000598.1 GCA_016840305.1 Candidatus Hodarchaeota archaeon | reverse complement strand
TTTATATTTCTAAAATTATCTAACATCCATTCTTTCATATCTGAATTATAAACTGAAGATTCTTCTTCTGATACTTTTGGTTGGTTTATGACTAGAAAGAGATGAAGAATTTCAAATAATATTTCGTTATCATCTGTTATTTTTTTACCATTTTTTACAATGATCTCTTTTGCCTTTACCCAAGCCTTTTCAATTGATGTCTCTTCGATCGTTTGCATTTAAATCCTTTATATTCTAACAAGCTGAATTTGACAAAATGGACATTTTACAGGTTTGTTGAACTCTGGTACCTCTTCCAAAGCGCCACCACATTTAGGACATTCTAGAGCTTGGAATTTATACATATATTTTCGATTTTCCATTTGTATTCCGCTTAATGTTGAATATACTTGTTTAACTTGCTCTGGCGTCTGTCTAATCTCGATTCTATCTTTAAACTTATCCCACTCATCAACCGCGGTTGCAATAATTCCTAAAATTGTATCAACAATTCTTTTAGGTTGTTTCATTAAGATTACATGATCTTCTCCAAGAACTTTAACCCAATCGTTATGAATTCTTTCATTTGATGATTCAGAACCATATTTCACTCGTAAGATGTATACATTAAACTTTGCCGTTAATTCTTCAAACATATTCTTTGCGATCTGGTCTGTTTTAAGATCGTCTCCAATTAAATTTAACATATGATTTCTATTAATTTTTGAATAGAATCCTTCATCACCTACAAAAATTAACAGCGGTTTAGGAATTGTTAATGCATTTGGCATGTCACAATGCTTTAAATAATAATAACCCGCTAATTCGTAAGTTTCTCTAGTCTGACCTCCACCGCCACCTTCAGGGTAAAGAGATTTTATATTTTCATCTAATTCTGCATCTTCGGCAAAATCAGTGATTTGGAGAGGTGCATTATCACTATAAGCATCTCCAATAGCAGCGAAGGAAATTTCAAAAGAATCCTTTAGCGCATCCGGTAAAAAGAATAGAGCCTCATTGTATAAAATACATAATTTATCAAAAATTATTCTTGGCCATTGTTTCATAGAACCCGTAACATCCACAGCAACCACGATTGGAAATTTCGCATCAGTTATAAGATGTTTTCCTTGTGGCGGAGGAACAATTGCTTTTGATTCTACATATTTTCTACCATGATCTATATTATATGATGCAGCACTCTTTTTCACGACACTATCATCAGTGTCATAAGAATAATCTGAGCCATATCCACCCATTTTTATCAATCCATCATACTTAGAATTAATTATAATAATTCGATTTATTTAAAACTTTATCAATTTGAAAATAAGATAAAATGATGTATTTTAATTTTTATCGTCTTTAAAGTTAATTTTTTTATGAGAAGCATCACAAAATGGCTTATTTTTCGAGCCACCACATCTACAAAGAACATAATGGCTTTTACAAGCTGGTTTTATAACTTCAAAATCTGATATAAAGATACATCCATCAACTTCAAGCGGTCCATCCTTAGATACCCTAATTTCTGGTTCTCTATCAAAATCATTCTGACTACATCGATCTCCAATTGTGTAGCTTAAGGCACCCGATTGGCATTTATCAATGGTTTCGATAATTTTTTCGACACTTGCTCCATCTGGGTTTATCCAAGGGCGTTTCTCCAGATTAAACACTTCTGGCAGATTAGTTACACATGCCGTTATATAGCAACATACATCTGGGTCATAATGGATTGTAATATCCGTACCTTTATACTCCTTAATTCGTGGGTTTTTCTGATAATCAAAGTTTTGTTCATCTTCACTAATTTTTGTATGAGATCCGTCACAGTAGGGTTTGTTTGTTGATTTACCACAATAGCAAAGAGCCATAGTGGGTTTTGTTTCAAGCTTTTCCCCCTTAGAATTCTTTAGATTGTTTAAATTTCTTACAATGTAAGGCTGTTTTTTAGTAAATTTAACAGAGCATTTCTCATTATCATTAAATTCATCAGAGATTTTCATAACTTCCATTATAGTCAAATATAATTATTCATCTTTAAATCCTACTTACTGATGTGAGGCATCACAAAATGGAATGTTTTTTGATTGACCGCATCTACATAGTGTATAATGTTCTTTGCATTCGGGAACTGAGCCAAAATTATCTTTTAGAATAATTCCCCCCACAATGTGAAGGGGTCCATCTTTTATGACTATAATTGCAGGTCTATTTTCAAGATCTTGATATCGCTTTCCATCCTTTATATAGCTTAAAGCACCTGAAGGGCATTTTTTTATTGTATTTATTATTTTCTCCGCTCCTTCTGCATTAGCATCAATCCAAGGTCGACGTCCAAATGCAAATGCCTCAGGACTATTTCTTACGCAAGCTCCGAAATGTGAACAAACTCCACGATTATCTATAATAGTAATTTCTTTACCAACATATTCTTTAATCTTATCTGTTGTACGATTCGGGTCCTTTTCGGTGACATACTTAGTTTTTAAGTGAGAATTATCACA
>JAEOSP010000597.1 GCA_016840305.1 Candidatus Hodarchaeota archaeon | reverse complement strand
TATGCCTCAAAAACAGAAGCTTTAAGACAATATGAAGTGAGAATTCAGTTTTTGGATAGCGGATGTATTGTTAATATTGGATGTAAAGCTATAGCTTTTAGTATAGTTGAAGATGCTATGCGAGCAATTAATGAATATGTTAGCAATCCTATAAAGGTGCAAAAGAATTGGAAAGAAGAATATAACAATAATGATAAATAACAATTTAAAAAAGTAAAATTATGGCAATAGGTGGAGTACAAAGAGAACAGAAAGATTTTGGAAAAAAAGTTGGGCTCTTCGAAGCTCGTGTAATCGCAATTAATCCCAATGCAGAACAGTATGACAAGGTGTTGGGTATTGAACTTAAAGAAGATAGTAAGGCAACTGAATATCTTGGAGAAAGTAAAGACGGTAACACATACTTACGAATGGATGTATGGTTGGAAGCTGTAAAAAGCAAAGAGAATTTTCGTGTATCCTTTTTCTTAGAGAATAAAGAAAGAGAAAACAAAGATTATACGAAAAAACAATACATTAATCCTGTAGGAGCATGTACTTGGGCTGATGACCCTGCTAATCTTCACGAATGGTTTAAAGGAACTGAAGAAGAACCTAAAGATTATCGTGTAGCGTTTGTAGGAGAAGAAGATTTGTATCATTTTCTACAAACATGGTTTGGTAAATTAGATTTCAGAGCTAAAGATACAGTGTTACAACTGGATTGGAAAAAGCTTATGAAAGGTAATGTGAAAGAACTCACTGATTTAATTGATAGTGAAATTTCTTCGAATGTTGTAGCTCTTGCTACAGTGATTACAAAAGAAAGAGATGAAGAATTTGTAGAATACCAAGGTGTATATAACAAAGCATTTCTTCCAGTGTATTCATTAAAGCAATTCAGACTTGTTGATTATACAGATTCTGCGAGAGTGGAAATGATAAAAAACAAGAAACCTCGTGATATGAAAATTCATGAGAAATTTATTGTAAATATTAGTGGGGATTACGGTTGTAAAGATTTCTTTGTATTAAAGGAACTTATCGATTATAACCCTGAAGATAATATTACAAATTCTGATGAGGTTATTACAGAAGACGGTGCTGACTATTAGTATTCATCAAAAATTAAGCTCTCTATCATTTATTTGATAGGGAGCTTTTTCTTTAATAAATAAATAATAAATGATATATGATAAAAGGTAAAAGAAAAGTAGAACTATCTGCAAAAGAGATTTTATCAAAAATAAGCTATTATGACATCTATAGAAAGTATGTAGGAGATTTCAAATTAAATGAAGCTATAGCTAATCCTTTTAGAGATGACCATACTCCTTCATTTATAATTGGTAACAAATATGGAGAGATTATTCATACAGATTTTGCAGATTCATTCTGGAGAGGAAATGCTATACAACTTGTAGAGCAAATTAATGGATGTAATCATGACAGAGCTCTTAGAATTATTGATGAAGATTTTAATTTGGGAATATCATCTGGGAAATTTGGAACAGAATACAAACAAATTACATCTCAATATAAACAACCTGAGAGTTTAGGAAAACGTTATTCGCTTATACAGGTGGTTACAAGAAAATTCAATAATAAAGAACTTGATTATTGGAAAGACTATCATCAAGATGAAGCTGATTTAAGACATAACCGCATTTATGTACCAAAGGAGATTTATATAAATAAGAAACGATATCCTGTGGATGCAAAAGAATTAATCTTTGGTTATCTCTATACTGGTGGATATTGGAAGATTTATAGACCTTTTGCGGAAAAAAAGAGAAAATGGATATCTAATGTACCTATAGGAACTGCATATGGATTAGAAAACTTAGACTCTAATCATAACACTTTAATTTGTAAAAGTTTAAAAGATTATATGGTTTGTCGTAAAGTGTATAACAATGTATGTCATGTTCAGAACGAAAGTCTTGCTGCATTCTCTGATGAAACAGTGAGGTTTATACAGGAAAATTCAAAGCGTGTATTTTATGGTGGAGATAGCGATGAACCGGGGAAAAAAGCAAGTTTTGCAATAACTGAAGCTTTTGGATTCAAACATATAAATGCACCTGATAGACTATTACCAGAATCTAATGATTTTGCTGCTTGGGCAAAAAGAGAAGGATTAGAAGTCTTGGAAGAGCACTTTATTAAGAAGCAACTTCTTTAAGGAATAAGAACCTAAAGTTAGTTGAAATATTTTTAACAATCGATAATTTAATAATTGATAAATGTCACTATTGATATATATCAATTTCAGAATTATTAAATATTAATAATGATAATAATCATTGACATATATTAATGTAAAGATTGACATATATCAATTTTAATAATGACAAATAATAATGAATAGAAATAAAGAGATTTGGGAAGGTTGGACAGTTGGTAAATTTATTGATGAATT
>JAEOSP010000596.1 GCA_016840305.1 Candidatus Hodarchaeota archaeon | reverse complement strand
TCTTATGTCTGATAATTCAAAATGTTAGATCCTATTAAAGAGAAGAGTGATCATAACAACATATTCTAATCCATTAAAAATCTTCTTTACACCACTTTTGTGTTGTAATATGCGAAATGCACCTATTACTTCGCTTTTTACATATCTTCAATTTTTTTTAAAAATATACTAAAGTCTTCTAATGCCTTAAAGAAGAATATCCTTATACTCGAGTTCCTGTGACAACCCAAGATACGAATGTGCAATCAAAGCAAGTCATTCCAATAAAGGAAATAGTGAAAGTAGCTTGCCAAGTCTCCTCATCGATAAAATTTCCGATTAGAGTGTATGTTTCATCACATCCACCAGGATAAAAGAACAAAACGTTAATTATGCCATTAGATGCAGTAGAACCCGTCATATAGCCTCCGTTATTCATCATTGGTTGCACAGTAAGAATTATTCCAGTGTCGACGAAAGTAAGAGATGAAAGTAAGATATTCACTAATCCGAAAGCACAGTTATAGGTGATTATCGGACTTAGGCTATAAGTACCTGATGATTCAACTTGGATTATGATTGTATCGTTTCCTGAAGGCCCATACTCAATTCCATCAAAGGGAGTAACAATGCACTTCCATTCATCACCAATTACTGTTTGATTTGACGTAACAGATTCCCCTGTCTCACTAGTGGGATTTCCATTTTGAAACCACTCATACACGTAGGTAATACTATCGTTATCTGCATCAGTACTTGGGTTTATGATTGTACACATTAGAGTATTATTACTATATACAGGATCTGGTTCAATAATTACTTCAGGAGCTGTTGGAGGTGTATTTTCAGGGATAGGTATTCCATCATCATGTATTACAATGATATCATTTTGAGAAGGCCCATATTCACTTCCATCATATGGTGTGACAACACATTTCCACTCATCTCCTATTTTGGTGTGGATGAATGATAAATTGGCCCCTTTAAATCCAGTTGTACTTCCGTTTCGAAACCATTCATAATGATATGTGATACTATCGTTTTCAGTATCAGTACTTGGATTTATGATTATACACATTAGCGTATTATTACTATATGCAGGATCTGGTTGGATAATTACTTCAGGAGCTGTAGGAGGTGTGTTTTCTGGTTCACTGGTTTCTTTTTTTTGAATTATTGTTGTATCAGAACCTGAAAATCCGTGATCACTCCCATCGAAAGGTGTGACAAAACACTGCCAAATGTCTCCGACTTGTGTTTCAAATGATTGGACTGTATTTGTTTCTATGTTTGTTGTAGTTCCATTTTGTGTCCATCTATGTATATAGGTGATTGTATCATTTTCAGCATCGGTACTTGGTATTACAATATTACATGTAAGTAAATCATCACTATAGGTTGGAGATGGGCTTATAAGAACAACTGGGGTAGTTGGAGATGAGTTTTGTTCTTTTTTTCCGAACTCATTCAATAAAATTCCATATCCAGTTATTAAAGTTATTACTAGGAACATTACAATAAATAATCCTATTGATTTTCTATCTAGAGGCAATTTAATCCCCTGTTGCAGTATTTATGATTATTCACCCAGAAACCTTAGGTGTTCCATTTTTATTCATTTGTTTATTCTCACTGGATCTCCTTGCTTATAAGATGTGCTTTGTAATAACTCGACTTTCTCCCGTTCCTCGTTCGTTTTTAGACATTTCAGCTAATTATGCTTTTTTTTCAATCTAGTATGTCCTCTTGCATTATTGCTAATAAAAGCCTTAAGGAGTCAGTCACTAGAGTGGGTGTTGATTTTTAGTAAAAATAGCAAAATTTCTGTTCTTATGTCTGAAGGTCTTATTAGAAAGCATTTTTTCTCAGGAGTATGTAGTAACCTAGCTCACATCCTTCGTACGCGGGATTCAGAGATCAGGTTTTCATCTTCTTCTTGAGCGGGTTCCACCTTTACATAGATCCTCTCTGGGATATCTGCAAAGAAAGCGAGTAGAGTAATTTTACTGATACCAAAGCTTAAAAAGGGTGAATTCGATACAGCATCAGAGAGATAAAAGCAATACGTATTTTCTGGTATCTCTAAGACTTCCTTCGGCCCCTCTAATATGTGATATGCTGCATATTTTCCCTCCTGATTAGTTAACACGGTTTTCATCTGATAATTTGTAAAAGGATTTGATGAAAAAGAGAGTTTAAAGAACCCTGGTTCATAAATTTTCCCTTCCATTGAATATATCTGTGAGTTGGTTATTTGTCTAAAGTATTCTGACGAGTAGAGTCGGAATCTATTCATCCCTTGACTTTCTAATAAACCATCTATTATTCTTCCCATTGGTGGTAGCATAACTGTATCACTGTAACCTACACACCATCCAATCGGATGTGTTTCGCTATACTCCCACATTGGACTCCCTAAAATTGCATAGGGGTATATAACATGTATTTGTCTTTTGCATTCCTTTTCAATATACTCTTTGCAATTTTTTGTTTCTGCCCTCACGAAAGGTATCACTTCTATCTACCTAGGTATCTACTGCAGGGTGCATAATGACTCCTCGTTAAATAATTTGTGGAACCGTTCAGTCCTCTCGTATTTTTAGTAAAAAAGCCTCAAGGAGTCCATAGTAGTAAGTGAGTAGGTTTTGGGTTAAAATGAGTTGTTTCTGTTCTTATGTCTGCAGGCATTTCTCAGCTGTAGTTTACCCT
>JAEOSP010000595.1 GCA_016840305.1 Candidatus Hodarchaeota archaeon | reverse complement strand
ATTAGTATTTCCCTCTGCAACGATTTCATTTGACCCGTCTTGACGACGAATTCTAACATGATCTAGATGGTTAAACCAAATACCAACTGCCCCTGACCAAGAAGCTTCGTTATCGGTTTCCCAGCGGACTTTTGCCATAATTTCTAATTCTGATGGTATTCCAATCTGTTCTATATGTGCATATACATTGCGATGTGTCTTAGTTATTTGAAGGTAACCTTGAGTTTCAGTAATTGTGTTCGTACCGATGCTAGATTTATCCTGAGTCCAGAATTGGTGTATTGAACCATCATTAAAATCGTCAGCTAAGCTGAAAGTGTCGTTAAAGCTGCTTGTAGTGCTTTCATAAATGTTGTCATAGTAAATGTATATAGTTGTATTTTCAGGATAACTAGGGATAAATGGAATTTCTACCCAGAATATGGCGTTGATAGCGTCAGTTTTCAGTTCGATCCAGTAATTAATACAATCCACACCAGTATGATCTGTGAATCTAATGTCACCAAAATCTATTCTGCATCTACCACCTAAATACACATTTGATTCAATATCCCCCCCACTAGAATAGTGAATGTTTAATTGAGCTGGATAGTTAAACTGCTCTCCCATTAAAGAACCTGTAATATTGTGAGATTTACGGTATCCCCATCCTTCGAGCCACTCTTCACCCAACATCTTGGGATTTTTAACCGCATTCATGATATAACTTGAGGTTCCACTAATTTTGATTGTAGATATAAAAAATGGAATAATGAAAACTAATACTATCAAAGCTTTTTGTTTCAAATATTACACTTCCTCCTCTGGTTCTCTCCAACACTAATTTATTTACCTGATGTAATATAAAAGAAGTTATAGAATATGATTCTACAAACTTTTTATCTTTCTAGGTCTATGCGAATATATCTAAAGCGACTAATAATGAATAGAAATAGTGCTTCTTACAAGGTTCCTGAAGATTATTTGGGTTGATAATAGGGTAAGTATTTTTTAAGTTTGTCTTTTGGGAATTGATAAGCTTCATAATCTTTTGGAATTGGGATTATCATTTTATCGTCAATAGGTTTCCATTCTTTCGCGGGATTTCCCAAATATAACATATTGGGTTTCAGAAGGCTTTTCGTGACGTTGCTCATGTACCCTACAACACAGTTTGGAGCAATAGTGACACCTGCAGTTAAGTTTGTACGACTACCGATCACACATCCAAATCCAAGTTTTGTAATGTGCTGAACTTTGGGCATCTTAGGTCTTTGATGGTAGATGTATCTGGTGTGGCTGGACATGATTCCAGCTCCTATGAATACTTTATCTTCTACGATAACACTCTTGCTAACGCAACTTCCCGTGCGAATATTTACATCATTCCCTATATAACAGATTCCAGTTGTTTTAACATAATCTGCAAGATTAACATTATTGGCGATATGAGTGCCTGATTTCAGTTTCACATAGTCACCTAGAACAACATCGTCACCAACAACGACATCTGGTTCAATGACGCAGAAACTCCCTATTTTAAAATTTTTTCCGTGTTGGAAGCTGTCATCAACAACGCTATGGTGATGCTCCCACCAATGATCTATTGGAAGTTGAATTGCCATAATATACCCTATTTTAAATTAATCCTCATTATTGCAATATAAATATTAAGAAAATCATCCCGATTAGAGATTAACTTAAAAATTTAGCATGTGGAAAAAAAACGACTTATTCAGAAGGTTAACATGTTTCTAACCTCCTAGCCTCTACACTTGGCGTGATGGAAAACTCTACGGTAAAAAAATAAAATATACATATTGTTTCCAAAGATGAATCCAGCTTGGATCGGGCTTCATTCCATCTATATCATGCTATGCAGGGGGGGCGACAAATAAATGCGTGGAAATTTTGTTTCTACTCATTGAGGATGTGCATCGCAACATTTATTCTGCAATAGTCGAGTACTGTAGAACGGAGAGCATGTGAAGCAATGTTCTGCCAATATTGTGGTAAAGAAATTCCTGAAGGTT
>JAEOSP010000594.1 GCA_016840305.1 Candidatus Hodarchaeota archaeon | reverse complement strand
TGATGGCAGTCTAAATGCAGAAACAATGCCTGATTTGGCTAAACTGGGAATACATATACATATGGCAATCGTACCTGTATTTTTACTAATAATTGGAGTGATAGTTTTTTGGAGGATCAATACACTTACTCCCACAATAGTTAGGCAAAATAAGGAAAAATTGAAAGAGATGAATTTATAATTTTCATCTCTTTCTCCCTCTTCTTTACTTTCCCAAAACATCTTTCATTAGTTCTCTGTATTTTTCAAAGGCTGAACTGCCATTTTGCGTAATTTCCAGAATGGTGACAGGTTTTTTATCTCTAAAAATCTTCTCTATTTTTATATATCCTGCTTCTTCAAGTTTAGATGCATGGGCAGAGAGATTACCCCAAGAAAGATTCGTTTTCCGTTTGAAGAAAATCAAATCAGCATTCTTCACGACATACAAATAAGAAAGCATAATTAGTCGAGAGGGGACATGAATTACGTTATCAATGTCTGTATTAAACCTACTTTCATCCACAATACTTTGATGATCTGTCAGAATTAATCCTCCTCAGTTTCAATTACAGGATAGTTACGGATGAACCAAATATACCTAACTATGCCTAGCAACAATATAAAAATTCCAAGAAGGAAGAAGTAAAGAAACATGCCATCCATAATATCTGGGAAATCAAGTATCGAAATCCATAATCCGAATACAGATGCAAATATTCCGAATAAGTAATAATATCTTAGCCCTGTCTTCTCAACAAGGAATAAACTTGGGCCAAACATAATTAAGCCGAAAATAAAGGGTATCCATGAGTACCATAGGTAAATATGAAGGATTTCTCCCTCAAATATTATCATAGCGGTCAAAGTGAGAATAATTACAGCAGAGATTAGTATTAAAAATTCCAGAAGAGATTTCTTCATAGAATACTCACCTGACTTTCCTTCGACTCTGAACTCTACTCTACCAATACGGGGATACGTTGTTCGCTGTCTGATGAATTCAATTGCTTGTGGGCCGAAAAAAAGTATAAATGCAGTAAACGCAACAAAAATTGGATTCATTATAAGTACAGGAAGATAAAGTAGCACAATACCAACGAAGATTTCTGCTATTCCATCAATTAAGAATTCGTTATATGTTTTACGTTCTAATTCTTTTAAACTAAGTTCATTATTCAAATATATCACCAAATTTGATTTATTCGTCATATAAGAGTAAACTTTGTGCTTTTAAATAGCTTTGTATAAAGGAAGTACTTTGCATAATTGATTCAAATATAACATTCTAACAGAAAAAGATTAGGCAAATATACTGAGAAAAAAAAGGGAAGGGATTGATTTACCCATTATTTATTCCTTAATTGATCAATAACTTTCATTGGATCAATAGCAAAAAGGAAAACGAAGTAAGCTATCAGTTTAAGATAACTGCTTATTCCACCTAAATCATTATCATAGAAAAACGTGCCCTCACCATTATCAAGGAACGTGATTACTAAAGCAAGAGTTAGGAGAAGAAAAGCTACTCCAATGACAAGATCAGACCTAATTTTTTCAATTTTCATATATTTATAGAGAGCAAAAACTGCAATTACTATTGTTAGTACAATTATTAGTAGGGGTATAAAGTCTAATAGCGGCAAATCTGCCATAATTACTTCACCTCAAATGAATATTTTAGAGAATAAGTGATGAAAATAGGCTTTTTTTTATATATTTTTTTAATAAATACGAGCAAAAGGGATATCCGTAGATTGAAATCAAATTTTAAAAGGCAAATTTATTTACTTATTTCATCCAATATCTCAGGTTTGATCCCTGTGATTGATATAGAACCTTCTTGGTCAACAAAAACTTCAATAGGAGGGATTTTAGAAAATTCCATCTTTGAGTAATGATTTGTGAAGAAAATTAATTCTTTGTTCAATGATCCTCTTATACCTTCTTGTAATTTGAGATATTGTTGATATGGACCTGCAATAAGAACATCTGTGAATTGTTTTAAGGAATTGAATTCACGTCTGTTTTGACTTTGCTCATGAGTAAAACCTGTTAGGACAATTGTGCCAATATTGCCAATAGCTTTGATTCCTTTTAGGAGGGTAATAACACTTCTTAACTGAAGAAAGGGTTCTCCTCCCGTAATAGTAACTCCCACAATTTCTTTCCTGTACCATAACAAAGCAATCTGTTTAATTAAAACCGATATTGGCTGAGAATAACCTCCATCTGGATCATGGGTATGAGGGTTAAAACAGCCTTTACATCGAAGATTACAGCCTTGTACCCAAATCGTATAGTGAGGACCTGGTCCATTAGCTTCAGATATTGGAATGATGCTTGATAGTCTAATAGTTTCCAGATTGTTACGCTCCTTATATCTCGATTTCTATCTTATGTTTCTTCTGTTCTTCGAGTTTTGATGCTAATCTAGCACGAGACTGTGACCATGATCGTAATTCTGTAATATCTTCCTTCATTAATTTTGATAGAGGGACAATATCTTCAATTGAATTCATTATATCTGTAGTTTCGACTTCACGGTCTTCCGAAAAAGCTTCAAACATTGCTGAAATGATAGTTTGCTCGATTTCAGCTCCTGAATATCCTTCACTTAGGCTTGTTAGGGTCCGAAGATCGAAATTTGATATTTCACGTTTTCTTTTTTTGATATGAATAGAGAAAATTTCTTCTCTGTCATTTTTAGAAGGAAGATCAAGAAAGAAAATTTCGTCAAAACGGCCCCTTCTTAGTAGTTCTGGTGGAAGTAGGCTTACAGAATTTGCTGTAGCAATGACGAAAACAGGCTTCTCCTTTTCCTGTAGCCAAGATAGAAAAGTACCAAAAACTCTACTTGTAGTTCCTCCATCAGTTTGATTACTAGATTGAACACCTGAAAATCCTTTTTCGACTTCATCTATCCATAAGATGCTTGGTGAAACGGATTCAGCCATCTTGATGGCATTTCTCATGTTTTGTTCACTTTCCCCAACAATCCCACCGAAGACTTTTCCTACATCCAATCGAAGCAGAGGTAGGTTCCATAAAGAAGCAACTGCTTTTGCAGTTAAAGATTTTCCTGTACCTGGAATTCCAATTAGCAGTAATCCTTTTGGAAAAGGAAGTCCATAATCACGTGCCTTTTCAGTGAAACCTCTTCTCCGTTTTGATAACCACTCCTTCAGATGTTCTAAGCCACCAATATCCTCAATCTGATCGTTTGTGTGATAATACTCAAGTATTCCAGATTTCCGAATAATTTGTTCTTTCTCCTTGATTATGATTGAAGGGTCAAACCGTTGAGATTCCACAAGTGATTTAGCAAAAACGTTCTCAGCTTCATCAAGTGTCAGTCCTAAGGCCGACTTTAAAACGTGTTCTCGTTCTTCAGCAGTGAGACTTACATCAACTTTCGGATTCTCTTTTAAAGGTTCAATTATTCCATCAAGTATTGAATCAAGAAGATTAACGGTAGGAAAATCAAAATCAATAACATTCATTAATTTCTCGAGCTCAATTGGGACTTCAAGAACTGGTGATACAATAAAACATGTTTTTCGAAGCTTATTGAGGTGTATCTTCAAGTCACGAAGTTTTCGAATGATTACAGGATCTTTCATGAATGCATGGAAATCCTTCAACATAAAAATCGCAGGGCGTGGATATTGTACGATGAACGTGAGAGCCATAAAGGGATCAACAGCTTCTCCATCAATTATTTTTCCTGTATAGTCAGAAAAACCTTCCGTCGTAGACCAAATAAGTAATAGTTTATTTTCAGCGCTATTGGCAAGCATATTGAGCATAACTGCCACTCTTTCTTCCTCCCATGAAACGATGTATATTAGAGGATACCTGGCACGAATCAGAACGCTAATTTTATTCTTAAGGATTTCATTGGATTCAATCACGAAAAACACCAAATAACTATTGACATTGATCTAGGACATTAAATACGAGTTTTTACTCTATTTAACCCCCTTCTCTCCTGTTCGTAGAAATCTCGTTTATATTCTCTTTTTGTTATTTCACCAAGAGCATTATCCAGGAATTCTGTGGCTTCAGTGCAGTTTTTCCCTTTAAGTCCATTAACTGAATAACTAATATTCCCTTTTTCATCTATGGTAATTTCTAATTCAATATTATCTGAACTCATCTTCTAGCAATTCCCCTTTTGACTACTAATAACTTAAGTTCACCAGTATCGCTAATAGATCTTGATCTGATACGGTAACCTTTCTTACGAAGTTCATGTAGTACTTTTGTTGTTGCGTACTCTCTTTGAACTTTGTTAATGAATTCTGTACGTGAACAACCAATAGCTTGAGTCGCACCGTACCAATCTGCAAGTATTTGGAAAGGCATATCAGTTGATTTTCTTACAAATCCGACATCAAATTCCCCTTTGGTCTTTATAGCAATGTCACCCTTGCGTGTTCTTCTGTTATAACCTCTAATACTAGAGTTTTCTTCAAATTCATAATTCAAGTTTTTTAGTGTTTTTAACAAGCATTCCTTATCAAAAATTTTGGTTTTGAGTTTTGTAAAATGGGACATAGTATTATTTCTCCTCCTAATCAATATTTAATGTCCTTAATTTCAATTTGTGGTTTATTAAATCCAGAGTGACTGTTTGTTAGAATGAAGACTTTCCCCAATCGCATGAAGAATGAGAATTCTTCTTTTCGCCGAGGAGCTAACCAGTGATTAAAGG